>DASTPO010000531.1:0-5702 GCA_035762225.1 Candidatus Angelobacter sp. | reverse complement strand
AAACGGCAGATCTGCCTGAGTGAAGAACCCCATGGCGCGCCTGCCTGCCACGTCGGTTCCGCCTGTGTTGGCGGCAAAATTTCCCGCGGCTTCCGCAAACCCATCCAGGGTCGCGACTGAAGAAGTTGGATCGCTCAAATTGAAAGCGCGATGATTCTCATTCCAGAAAGGGCTCAACACATCAATGCATTTGTCGTGAAAATGAAAACGCGCAATGGGACCCGCGCCGCCGTGTCCTGGATTCGTCACGCCTGCGGGCGCCACATCCACGTCCTGGGGCAGGCCCAGTGATGCGCGGTAGTTATTCAGGTCACTGAAATAATGATCGAACGAGCGGTTTTCCTGCAGCATGAAAACAATGTGGTTGATGGCGTGAATATCGGTCGGCGTAGCGGATACCGGCGTCGGCGTGGGCGCGGCACCGGAACCGGCGCCGAGACCGGCGCATCCCGTCAGCAGCATCGCGAAACCTAAGAGAAGCGAAAATTTGACTAGGGGACCTTTGCTTAATCTCATTAAAGCTCCATGCCCTGGTTCTCGGGCGTACTTCGACCACAGTTTGAAGTAGATAGCTGCGGTTTGTTGCAGGTTGCCCGAGCTGCTGGTTTTCACGAATCTCCCTCAGAAACGAAGAAATATTTTTCTCTTAGCCCTGCGCACGGAGATCCTGAGGATCTCGGGACTAAGTAATGGCGGGGGCTTCGTATGTAGAATTGGGTTAGCCCACGCTTTACCCGCGGTCTGGGAGCAGGAGGTTTCATGCACGCGTTTTTCCAGGATTTTCGTTATGCGGTGCGGCAACTGCGCAAGTCGCCGGGCTTTGCGACTCTGGCTGTGATTACGCTGGCGCTCGGAATCGGAGCCAACACGGCCATGTACACCGTGGTGGAGAGCGTGGTGCTACGGCCCTTGCCGTACCAGCATTCTGGCCGGCTGATGTTCATCGGCCCGGCGGACCAGGAGGGATTTGGGTCAACCTCCTGGGTCACCTACCGTGACGTTCGCGATCAGGCGCAGAAGCTGGAAAACGTCGCCTTGTTTGCCGAGGACGTGGGCGTGGTGCAGGGTAGCGAAGGATCGACCAGTGTGGTTACGCCCGGGGTTACGCCCAATACTTTCGAATTGCTGGGCGTCGCTCCGCTGATGGGCAGAACATTTTCTGAGGAGGAAGGCCGGCCTGGCGGACCCCAGGTAGTGCTTTTGTCCGAGGGATTATGGCGGCAGGCTTTTAGCGCCGACCCAAACATCATCGACAAAACTATACGAGTGAATGGAAAGCCACGGACCGTGGTGGGTGTAATGCCATCAGCGTTTCGTTTTCCAGAGTCGATGGGCGAGGAACTGCACAAAGGATTATGGCTGCCAATCCAGCCAACGGCGCAGATGCAGAATGACCGCGGCAGCCATTTCTTTTACATCCTGGCTTCATTGCGCCCCGGCGTCACCATGGCGCAGTCAGACTCGGAACTGGCGGCGATCGCCCAGCACATCCGCCAGGTCGATCCGCAGAAGGGCAAGGATGTTGGCTTCCAGATCACCCGCTATCAGGAAGCTTTGACCGGCCCTGTGCGTCCGGTACTCCTGGCTCTGCTGATTGCGGTTGGCCTGGTGCTGCTGATTGCCTGCGGGAATGTGGCCAACCTCCTGATCGCGCGCTGCCTGGGCCGGCAGCAGGAATTCGCGGTGCGCTCGGCCTTGGGCGCCGGGCAGTTGCGCCTGGTGCGGCAACTGTTTGTTGAAGGCGGTGTGCTAAGCGTGCTGGGAAGCCTCCTGGGTTTTGCCATTGCGTCACTTGTCCTGTCAGCCTTGCAAAAGCTGCCTCCGGATACAATCCCACGCGGCTCCGACATTACCTTGCACTGGACGGTGGTGCTGGCGCTGGCAGCTATCGCAACTGTCACTACAATTCTTTCTTCGTTCCTGCCCGCGTTGTTCGTGGCCAGGACAGATCCCCAGCCTGCGTTGCAAGCGGCTTCGCGTGGCGTTGGGTCCCGTTCCGGGGGAGCAAGAGCAAGCGGGGTTTTGGTGGCGCTTGAAGTTGGTTTTTCCGCCGTGCTGTTGATTGCCACGGGACTTCTGTTTCACACCTTGTGGAACCTTGAGCACGCACGCCTGGGTTTTGACGTCACCCGCGTGACCTCGTTTACCGCCATGCCGGCGGACGCGGCTGGGTTTACCAACATGGGCGTATCGAAGCCCACGAACGCCGCCTCCACTTCGATAGCAACGCTGTTCTATCAGCCCACGCTGGAACGCATTGAACACCTGCCCGGTGTACAGGAAGTTGCTCTGGTCAGTTCGCCTCCACTCTCCGGCATCAACATGAACACGAGCTTCAAGATTCTCGGTCGGCCGGAAATTCCCGGAGATCGCCCGTCGGCGAGGATCTCTGCCGTGAGCGGCGGCTATGCGCGGCTGATGGGAACGCCGGTGATCAGCGGTCGCATGATATCCAAGGACGATGGGGCAAACGCTCCATACGTGGCAGCAATCAATGAAACTCTGGCCCGCAAATATTTTGCCGGGCAAAATCCCATTGGACAACAGATTGATCTGGGTAGAGATGCTGGTGTGCCTCAACCCTACACAATCGTCGGCGTGATTGGCGACCAGGTGGATACCGGGATTGCACAACCATCTCATCCAATGCTCATGGTGCCCTATGAACAGGTCCCCTCGACCTCCTTCTATTACCAGATGCTGGTAAAGACGATTGTTTACATCATGGTCAAGACTCGAGGCGACATCGCTGTGGCGCCGGCAATGCGCGGCGTCTTCCACCAGACCGCGCCTGATTTCGCGCTGGATAACTTCCAGACCATGCAGACCGCAGTGGACGCCAACAATTTCAGCCAGCGTTTTGGCCTCTATCTGACCGGAGCTTTTGCCGGGATTGCCGTTTTGATGGTTGTCGCCGGGCTTTATGGAGTACTGGCGCAACTGGTGGGTTATCGCCGTCGCGAGATTGGCGTACGCCTGGCCCTGGGCGCAACCAGGCAGCGCATACTCGGCATGTTTTTGCGCCAGGGAGCCACGTTGGTGATTGCGGGAGTGCTCCTGGGCACGGTCGCGTCATTGTGGGCGGCGCGCCTGGTGAAGAGCTTCCTTTATCAAGTAGGGCCTCTGGACGCCTTCACGTACCTGGGGGCGATGCTGGTGCTGCTGGCGGTGGGAACGCTGGCCGCATTTATTCCCGCCCGGCGCGCGGCCGCGGTTGAACCCATTGAGGCCCTTCGCGACGAGTAATCATCCATATCCAGTCATCGCGCGCTCGCCAAGGCGCTATTTTTGGTCTTCAGGACGGGAGTGTTAGTCTATGCAGTCCAAAAAAGAGAGGCCGTCATGCGTGAGCTTAGAAAAAGTGTTTATCCTGTTCGCGAGTTAAGTTCGCTGTTGATCGTGATGTTGTTGGCCGTAGCTGCTTCCGCTCAGAACACGCCGCTGGATAAACAGGTCAACTCCGTCTTTGGCGATGCGCAGGCGCTATATCTGGATCTGCACCAGCATCCGGAGCTTTCCTCGCACGAAACGCGAACGGCGGCGGAACTGGCGGGAAAGCTGCGGGAGCTTGGTTATGAGGTTACCGAGCACGTCGGCGGAACGGGCGTGGTTGGCATCTTGAAAAACGGTCCTGGCCCGACCGTGATGCTGCGCACCGAACTGGACGCTCTTCCAGTCGAAGAGAAAACTGGGCTGCCCTACGCAAGCAAGGCGCGGACCAAGGACGACAGTGGGCGCGATGTGGGAGTCATGCATGCCTGCGGCCACGACATTCATATGGCTTCGTGGTGGGGAACTGCCGCGATCATGGCGCGCAATAAAGATTCATGGCACGGCACGCTGATGCTGATCGGCCAGCCGGCGGAAGAAACCATCACCGGCGCGGACAAGATGGTGAAAGACGGCCTGTTCACAAAGTTCCCCAAGCCGGATGTCGGCATTGCGATGCATGACACCAACGGGCTTCCCGTGGGCAAAGTGGGAATCACCCCCGGTTATGCGAAGGCCAACGCCGATTCGGTCCGCATCACTGTCTATGGCAAAGGCGGACATGGGGCCCAGCCGCAGACCACAGTGGACCCGGTTCTGATCGCTGCGCGAATCGCGGTCACGGTGCAGAGCATTATTTCCCGGGAAATCAAACCGGGCGATGCGGCGGTCATTACCATCGGATACATTCAGGCAGGAACGAAGAACAACATTATCCCCGATGATGCGCAGCTTGGGTTCACAGTGCGCTCGTTCAAGCCGGATGTGCGTCAGCACCTGCTCGCGGGAATTGAGCGGGTGGCCAAAGCGGAAGCCATGGCCGCGGGCGCGGAGAAAATGCCGCTGGTCGAAAAATACGAATCAACCTCGGCTGTTTATAACGATCCGCTGCTCACACAGCACCTGGCTTCGACGCTGGAAAGCGCGCTGGGAAAGGGATCCGTGGTCACGGAAGACCCAATCATGACTTCTGAAGACTACTCGATCTTCGTGGAGCAGGGCGTGCCCTCGTTTTACTTCACGCTGGGCGTCGCTGATCCGGAGAAATTTGCCAGCGCCCATGCCGCCGGCAAACAGCTGCCCAGCAACCACTCGCCGCTGTTTGCGCCTGATGCCGATCCGGCATTGCACACCGGAATCACCGCCGAAGTAACGCTGTTGCGTGATCTGCTCAAGGGCACTGCGAATGACGTAAAGAAATTTACCAAGCAGTCGTCGGGGGATTGAACCAGGGATTTTTCCCCGGTTGAAATGGTCATTTGAGTGGTATGCATCTCCAAAGGAGCTTGTTGATTCTATGAAATATTCCCGCCGCAATTTTCTGCAGACCGCAGGCATTGCCACCACCGTCGCGCTCGCTCAGCCGGGGAAAGCCTTTGCGATGCAGGAAGAGCCTGCGCCGCCGGCGGGCAAGCTGCCGGAAGCGATTGCCAGGTTGAAATCGCGAAAAGATGAAGCCAAGCCGATTACCACAGCCGAGCGGGAGCAGCGGATCGAACGGGCGCGGCAGCTGATGGCGCAGAACAAGATTGACGCCATCATGTTGATGGGCGGTACTTCGCTTGTCTACTTCTCCAACATTCATTGGTGGATGAGTGAGCGCACCTTTGCGCTGATTCTGCCGGTGAAGGGCGCGCCGTTTTACGTCTGTCCGGCATTTGAAGAAGATCGCGCTCGCGAGCAGATTGCCGGTGGTCCAGGGGGAAACAATGCCGAGGTACGCACATGGCAGGAAGATGAGAGCCCGTATCAACGCATCGCCGAGGGATTGAAAGACCGCAAGCTGTCCTCGGGCGTGGTAGGGATGGAGGAGACCGTTCGCTATGTATTCAGCGAGGGTCTCAGCAAAGCCGCCCCAGGCGTGCATATCACCAGCGCAACCCCGGTCACGGCAGGCTGCCGCATGATCAAGAGCGCGCACGAACTTCAGCTGATGACGCTCGCCAATCAGGTCACTTTGGCGGCGTATGAGGCGGCTTATCTTTCGACGAAAGAAGGAATGACCCAGCACGACTTCGGAGCCATGGTTCAAGAGGCGCATGCCCGGCAGGGTTTCCAGGGCGGCGCCAGCATACAAGTTGGAGAGAATTCAGCGTTGCCGCACGGCTCGGCCAAGCCACAGGTGATCCGCGAAGGAACGATCCTGCTGATGGATGGCGGTTGCACTGCCGAGGGGTATGAGTCCGACATCAGCCGTACCGTGGTGCTGGGCA
>DASTPO010000530.1:0-2671 GCA_035762225.1 Candidatus Angelobacter sp. | reverse complement strand
GTGCTGCTGTTCGCTGACTGGCTGAGCCCGCTGGTATTCTGGTCAACCAGCGCGATGGAATAATGATATCCGCCGTACTGGTGGCCGCCGCTGAACTCGATGCCGTTCATGGCGTCTGCCATGGTGAACTGATTGTTTACGTTTTGCTGCGCAAATGCAGGATTGATCGAACCGATATTCGCCTGGTCGTAAATATCGTACCCGCTGATGTTGATGTTGCGCGCCTGGCTGAACGGCAGATCGAGTTCAAACCTTCCCACGCGCATGGTCAGCGAATCTTTGGGGAGTTTGAGCAGCCGGCCGATATTCACAAATTTCAGATAACCATCGCCCAGGCCACCTGCAGCATTGTCACCTGCAACGTTAAAGTCTGAGTCCACCCAGAAAGCAATATCGCTGCCAAAGTTGCCGGCAGTGAAGATGCTGAAAAGTCCCGTGCTGAAATCGGCTTTCGGAATAAATGGAGCGGGAGTTCCAGCCGGCACCAGTGCATCGAACTGGCCGCGGTTGCCTGCGGTCTTCTGGAAAAAGGTATTCATGCGCAGGCCGATCGGTGGCATCCCGGGAATGGTTCCCGGCCACACAGCGCGGGGGAACAAATCTTTCTGCGCGGGCGCGCCGAGCATTACCGGCGGCGTTTTCAGAAACGTCTCGTCGTCTTCGGGAAACTTGAAACCCGCATCCTTGAAGGCCTTGCCGAAATCGTTCAGCTTGGGAAAGTCAGAGTGACATGTGGTGCATGAGGTTTGATACATCCTGGCGAACGCCGGGATCGCATGACTCACTGATGGAAGAAGGAGCAACAGCGCGAGTACTAAACAGCCTACTCCACTTTGAATCTTGATGGACCGCGTGAACATAAAGCCTCCTGGCAAACATTTCTGTTACAGGCCTTACTTCTAATGGCCGCTACGGCATCACAGCCGCCGAGTGATTTCTAATAATCCAACGCGATAATACGAATTGAATGGGCGATCCCGATGTGATCTAAATCACTCTAGTGGGTCAGGCCGCAAAATCAGGCTAATCTCTGGTGGAAGAGCAAAGGGTGGGCAAGTGCATCAATAACAGGCGTTTATCCAGGTTAGAGATATCTAATATTCTGCGAAGACATTCGCGGAGCAGGACCTGTGTGGCGGAGGGATTCATTGGTTTGCCTGGAGGTCACACTCGAATTAAGAAAATGGCCGAAATTCCTTAAAGCGGAAACCGACCTAGTGCGGCATCCATTGCGGATGGCCGCTGAAAAGTCCGCTGGCGAAGCCAATCTGATAAACCAGCACCAGCCCGAACGCCAGACTAAGCAGTCCGGAAGCAAGGCCCAACCGAACAGCAAAATTGGCATGGCGTCGTCCGAAGAAATTGAATGCGGAAGCGATGCTCATGGTAATCAGCATCATGCCTCCAACGGTGCCCACGCCAAACACCAGCAGATAAGCAATGGCCCATCGCGGATCGCGTATGGTGGTCAGCACCAGCAGCGCCACAGCCGCGGAACCTGCCAGGCCGTGGACGATGCCGACAAGCAGAGGCCGTAACTGGCGGTAAATTCCGATCCGGCCAAAGAGCTTGTCCATGCGCGCGAGCGGAGTCTTATCGGGAGCATGCGGATGTGATTCAGGAGAATGTCCATGCGGATGAGTGTGGATAAAATCTCCGTGACTGTGATGGTGGGAATGCACCGACGAGCCGTGGCCGTCCACCTTGGCTACCGAACGCGCCGACCGCATAAAAGCCACAATATTCATCACGCCCAACAAAACCAGCATCAGCGCGACCGACAACTCCATGCTGAGTCCAATGCGGGCAGGTATTACCACGCCAAAAAGAATGATTGCCGTCCCCACCACAAAAATGGTCAGGGTATGGCCCACGCCCCAAAAAATGCCGGTCAAGGCGGCCCGGCTGATTTTGTTTTGCCGGCTGACGATGGTCGTGACGGCAATCACATGGTCCGGGTCGGTAGCGTGCCGCATTCCCAGAAAGAAGCCAATCGCGATAATCGAAAGAAAGCTGATCATTCTCTTCTATTTTATACAGCCGCCGCGGAATGCCGTTCAGCCCTCCGCTGCTCCAGCAGCCGCAGGTAGGTGTCCATGCCGGCGCCCGTCTTGGACGAGACTTTTAGCACCTGCATTCCCGGCCGCACCGCCTGGATATTGGCCAGCGCCGCTGCTTCATCGAATTCAACCGCTGCCGCGAGGTCCATCTTAGTGATCACGGCGATATCCGCGCTGTTGAAGATGGTGGGATATTTCAGTGGCTTGTCTTCTCCTTCAGTCACAGAAAGCAATACCAGACGCAGGTCCTCGCCCAAATCATACGAAGATGGACAAACCAGGTTGCCGACATTCTCGATGAAGAGGAAATCCAGGTCGCCCATGTTCCAGCCTTCCAGCGACTGCCGCACCATCGCGGCCTCCAGATGGCAAAGCGTGCCTGTTGTAATTTGCTTCACAGGAGCCTGGCTGCGTGCGAGCCGCGCAGCGTCATTATCCGTTGCCAGGTCGCCAACCAGGGCGGCGACGTTGAACCGCTGTCGCAAGAGCCGCAGAGTGCTCTCCAGAAAAGCGGTCTTTCCCGTTCCCGGGCCTGAAACCAGGCTCACCACAAACGTGCCCTGCGCCCGAAACTCCTGGCGTAACGCCCGCGCCACAATGTCATTTTGTTT
>DASTPO010000529.1:0-6713 GCA_035762225.1 Candidatus Angelobacter sp. | reverse complement strand
GTGGCTGCGATTGCGATGGCTAAAGCGAGGAAGATGAGAAGAACAGCTGAGTTACGCATCGATAACCTCCAAAAGTGCCCTGAAGGCCGAATACAAAGGACGCGAGGCGATGGTTCCGCCTTCAAGCATGATACTCCGTTGCCCGTCGGAAATGGGGCGCCTAAAAGGCGGGCACCATCTCCGGCCAGCGGCATGGCTGGGTGAAAATGATCAGATTGCCGTGTTGGGTTTGGCCATTCCCAGCAGGATCTGGAACAGCAGCAGCCAGCGTTTCAGGTTCGCGGTGATCAGGAAATTTTCTTTCACGTGCTCGTGGCCGTTCTTTCCCACCTGCGCCGCAAACTCCGGATGCGTGAGCAAGTACCGGATCTGGTACGCGCATCCTTCCACGGAATGCACCAGCACGCCAGTAAGCTTGTGAATGATCTGCGTCGGGATGCCGCCCACCGCGCTGGCCACAATAGGCTTTGATTTCCAAAGGCCTTCCGTCACGGTCAGGCCAAAGCCTTCCTTGAGCGACTTCTGCAAAATGATCGTGGAGGCGCGCTGCAAGGCATTGATTTCCAGCGCCGACCACGGCGGCAGGTTCAGGATGATGACGTCCGGATCGTCACCGGCCGCCTCCATCACCTCCTGCAGTACGACTGCGCCTTCAGGATCGTCGGTGGCGCCGCCGCCGGCAAGCACTAGCTGGCAATCGACGTATTTCTTGGCCAACTTATAGGACTCAATCACGCCAACCGGGTCCTTGAGCCGGTCAAAGCGCGAGATCTGGGTTATCACCGGCCGCGAGCGATCGATGCCAAAATCATCACAGACCTTGTTGATCATCTCCTCAGGCAGGTCGCGGTTCTTCTCCGACAACGGATCGATGGAAGGATAGAAAAGATATTGCGGGATGGATAGCTGCCGGGTAAAGGCCGGGGCGGAGAAAATGGCCGCGTCATATTGTTCGACCATCGGCTTCAGAAAGTCCCACACGCCCTGGTGCGGGTTGGAAAGATCAAGGTGGCAGCGCCAGATCCAGCGCCCGCGCTTCTGTGATTTATAGCGGACCAGCCCAACCGGCTGAGGATCGTGGATGACGAAGAGGTCTTCGGCAAAATCCATGCGCCGCCGGTTCTGCTCAGTGTAAGACATGAAGCTGTCCTGGATTTGCTGCGTCAGGTTGTAGTCACCACCATGCAAGGCGTTGTGAAACCCCTTGGTGATCTCAAAAAAATCATTCCCGCCCGTGATGATGTCCCAGCGCGTGGGAATTTCCAGTTCGTTCAGCAGAGGGATCAGCCGGTTCAGGATTTCCGCCACGCCGCCGCCGACAGCCGTGGAATTCACCATCTTCACCGTCTTCCCGCGAAGATGGCGGGCCAGAAAACGGATTTCATCCAGCTCCGGCTTGCCGATGATGGCCGCGTAGTCGTTGATCTCAGGCGGCGCGGGCGGCGGAGGTTGTTCTTTGCTGATCAGCGGATGTTTGCGGCGCTCAATAAAGTGCGCGGGCATGTTGGTCTGGCGGAAGCGCCGCTCCTTGGTTCCGGGAGGTGGGGGGACCGAAGGCGCTTCTGTCGGGGCGGAGTCCTTCACCACTGAAACGGCAGTCGTCGTCTCCGCCGGCGTTTCCGAGAGTTGGCTGTTTTTCTCTGGGCTTGCCGGCTGGCGCTCCGGATTCTTGTCCTTCATCGACTCATCTCCACGACCTCATTCATTCATTGCAGAGGCAACGCGATCAATCAGGCGCGCCCAATTTCAAATTCGATTATGTTCAGGATGTTGCGGCGGACGTCTTCGAGGGTCGAGGTATAGATATCGATGCGCCCCAGACGGTCCGCAGCCGGTCCCATGTCAAGCTCGTGCTCCAGCCAGATGGAAAAATCATTGCTGTTGAGCTTGAGACGGAGCCGCGCGTCGATGAAGTGGTAATAGATGGCGTGGATGCTGACCTTGCGCAGCCCGTCCGCAAACTCCTCCAGGTTGCGCGCGACGTACGGCGTGGGTATCACCACCAGATCGGAAGCCATCAGGAAGAACGGTTCCATGGCCACGCGCGTAGCTGCGCGCTGGTTCTTTTGCAGATACGTCTCAATGATGTGGATGAGCCGTTCCCGCAGCATGGCGATGGAGGTGAATTCGCGCACGTCGATGTTGGCCAGCTGCTCGGCCAGCTCCACCTCATTGCAGGCGGCAAAAGCCCAGTGCGAGAAATCGTTGGAAAAACCTTCGTCAATAAAGTGGTGCTCTTCCAGCGTCTGAAACGTGTGCTGGAAGATGGAAGACTCAGGGCAGGTGCGCAGGTCATCCAGCAGTTCCTGAAGGTTGGTGGCCTTGTCACGGCCGATACGGAGGAGATGGGCAGCCGAATTGAAATAAAAGGGCGACCGCGCCCAGCGTGGACGAGTTGAAGGCAACTGAGGTGCAGTAGCCATGAAAGGCTCCTCATTTCCGTCGGGCGAACCCGGCTCGCTGTTCCCTGAGAGTCTTAGGATGCGGAGCGGAAGACCGCTGTTGCGTCGGGAGTAGCGGCTTTATCGGCGGGGGCCGGAGGTGGAGGGCGCGAACAAAAGGGAGAAAGCCATGCCGATCAGCATCATCCAGCCAAGGTTGATGCGGGCACCTTCATCAGCCACTCTCATGCTTCCCGTCGGGCCAAAAAGGAAACTGGCGAAAACCACGGCGGCTATTGCTGTGCTGAGAATGCCTGTGCGCGAGCCGAACAAGCCCGCGATGACCAGAAGCACCAGGCTGAACAGCAGCGGCACGGTGTTTTTCCACGAGTGGCCCTGGGCCATGATGCTGACGCCAAAGGCGGAAACACCGCAGAGGGCAACACCCAGCGTCATATCCAGCATGCGGCGGGTGCCAAGTTTTTCGGCGGCTGTTTTCAAACCCGACTTGTGCATGAATTCGGTCAGTTGCATGCTGGTAACTCCACAGAATTTAGGATGACAGAACTCAGGGTAGCTGTGGGAAAAATCGAGAGCTGGATATCGTGTGGAGCGCCCGACGCCGGCCAACACATTGAAAGTCTGCTGCATCCGCGGGGCGATTGACCAGTGTTATGCTGGCACTAAAATCCAGCTACTCTGGATTTTGCTGGCTAAAACGCATCTTAGACATTTAAGGTTTTCGCCGGGCCCCTTCCGACAATTTGAGCGCAATGCATACTGCTGACCCATTTTTATTTCAGCTTTTCTTTATCTTTGTCTGGGCCAAGCTTTTTGGTGAAGTCTTTGAGCGCCTTCACCTGCCCGCCGTGCTGGGAGAGATTCTGGCGGGAGTTGTTGTGGGGCCGTACGGCGCGGGCCTGGTGGTACCCACCGACGCCATCTACGCGATTGCCGGCATCGGCGCCATCTTCCTTCTCTTCACCGTTGGACTTGAAACCCAGCCCAAAGACCTGATCAGCGTGGGCGGAACTTCACTCAACGTCGCGCTGGCGGGGATCGCGGTGCCGTTTTTGTTCGGCATGGCCTACATGCTGTTGCGCCATCATCCGGCGCACGAAGCCATCTTCGTTGCGGCCGCCATGATGGCCACCAGCGTCGGCATCACGGCGCGCGTGCTGGGCGACATGCACCTGCTGCAAACTGTCTCAGCGCGAATCATCCTGGGCGCGGCCGTGTTTGACGATGTGCTGGGCATGATTGTGCTGGCAGTGGTGGTAGGCATGGTTTCATCCACCGGCCTGGAGTGGGCGCAGCTTCTGGTGACGGCGATCGAGGCAATCGGATTCGCGCTGATCATGATGTTTTACGCGCCGCGCGTGGTAAAGCGCATGGAGCCAGGGATGGAGCGGATGTCCACGCAGGACGCCCCGCTGATCATCGCGCTGGCCATCTGCCTGGGACTTTCCTATGCCGCGGTGAAAATCGGCATGGCGGCGATCATCGGCGCATTCTTCGCCGGACTGGCGTTTGCCGAATACTCGCCGCGCTGGAACCTGCGCTCGCGCGTTTTTGCCATCAATGAATTTCTGGCGCCGTTTTTCTTCTTCAGCATGGGAGCGCGCCTGAATATCTCGGTGTTTGACCGCAAGCTGCTGGTCTCCGCCATTATGGTTTCGTTGCTCGCGATTGTTTCCAAGCTGGTCGGCTGCGGCCTTCCGGTGCTGCATACGGGATGGAAGAACGCCTTGAAGGTGGGGATTGGCATGGTGCCGCGCGGTGAGGTAGGGCTGATCGTGGCCCTGGTGGGGTTGCAGATGAACATTGTTTCCGAATCGGCTTACGCCCTGGTGATTTTTATGACCGGAATCACCACCCTGGTAGCGCCTCCAATCATGAAACTTGTCTTCCGGGAAGACATGGTGGTGGAACCGGCGATGGTGGAACGACGACGAACGGCAATGTAGGCAGCAAAAAGAGGACAACCCGGAGAACCCGGGTTGTCCCAGCTTTATAGCAATGACCTCCGCAAAGGAGTCATCGCATTTCGACGTTGCGCAGGCGCCTTGTGGTGGTTGGCGCTTTTTTCGTCGACACCTTCTTTCTACTACTCGCCGGGCGAGCACGGATGTGACCGCCATCACACATGGCCTAGTCCGGGGGCTGCTCCGGTCACACAGGCAATCGCATATAATTCGCATTGAAATTCATACAGGGAGATTCAACACTCAAATGCCGGGAGTTAAAGGGCGTGTGGCGCTGGTGACGGGCGCATCCCAGGGAATTGGACGGGCCTGCGCTCTGGCGCTGGCCGAAGGCGGCGCGCTGGTGGCGCTGGCCGCGCGGAATGAGGAAAAGCTGGCGGCCGTGGCAAAGGAGATTGCGGGTCAGGGCGGCCAGGCGGCGGCGTTCCGCATGGATGTGGGCAACGAAGAAGAGGTCAAAAGCGCGGTGAAGGCGGTGCTGGAGCGCTTCGGCAAGGTTGAGATCCTGGTAAACAACGCCGGCGTAACCAGGGACACGCTGCTCATGCGCATGAAGCGTGCGGACTGGGAATCAGTGCTCCAGACCAACCTGAGCGGCGCGTTTTTTACCACCCAGGCCGTGATCGGCTCCATGCTTAAGCAGCGCTGGGGAAGAATTGTGAACATCAGCAGCGTGTTTGGCCAGATGGGCCAGGGTGGGCAGGCAAACTATGCCGCGTCCAAGGCCGGACTGATCGGCTTCACCATGGCCATGGCGCGAGAAGTGGCCTCACGCAGCATTACCGTGAACGCCGTGGCTCCGGGATACATTGAGACCGCCATGACTGAAGGGCTTTCCGCCGACCTGAAAGCAAAGGTGAATGACATGATCCCGCTGGGCCGCGCTGGAACTGACGCCGAGGTGGCATACGCCGTGCGCTTCCTGGCTTCAGAAGAGGCCAGCTACATCACCGGCGAGGTCCTCAAGGTAAACGGTGGAATGCTGATGGGATAGACGCCATACCTGGCATTTATTACCTGGTAAAGAGATTTGTGCAAAGCAGCGGAACATAGATGTTGACCATTTTCCAGGCTGAGACCCCCGAACAGATTGAAACCGCGCGAGCGATGATTGTGGAATATGCCACATGGCTGGAATTCAATCTTTGCTTCCAGGGGTTTGAAGAGGAGATGAGGACGCTGCCGGGCAAGTATGCTCCGCCTGCGGGAAGGCTGTTGCTGGCGCTATGGGATGGAAAACCTGCCGGAGTAATCGCGCTGCGGCCGCTTGAGAGCGCCCAGGATCGCGATTTGTGCGAAATGAAGCGTCTCTACGTGCGCCCCGCTTATCGCGGCCATGGGATCGGCCGGTCGCTGGCGGACCGGATCATCGCAGAGGCGGAAAAGATAGGGTACCGGCGCATGAGGCTGGATACGATTTCCGGCAAGATGGAAGACGCCATCGCCATGTATCGGCGGCTTGGTTTTGCTGAGACCGAACCTTATTACAACAGCCCGGTAGGCGAAACCAAGTTCATGGAAAGGGCTCTGGCGCAGGAAGAACGCAGCCCAGGCCGGTGATCAAGTTGATAGCTCAGGGCGCCAGGCGATGACGAGGCCTGTAGAAACCGATATATCTAAGTGGTAAATATGGTTTTTTTGTCGGTTGTTGCCGCCCTGGGCGTTTGAGCACCAGAAAACGCGGTGAATTTACCTATGAAGAAAATGCATGCTGCTGCCTGACAAAATTTGTTCTTGCAGAAAGTTGCTACTCTGATTACTATCCATGCAACCCCGGGAGCATCGGAAAAACTGGCTCCATCATGAATATCGGCGAAACAATCAGAAGTTATCGGCTGCAAAAGGGCATGTCACAGGGTGACATCGAGAAGCGCACCGGCCTGCTGCGCTGCTACCTTTCGCGTGTGGAAAACGGCCATACCATTCCTTCACTGGATACGCTCTCCAAGATCGCGGGCGCCATGGAATTGCCGCTCGGCCAATTCTTCACGGACCATCTATCCAACGGCAACGCCAAGAACCTGCCGCCCCTGACGGAAGACGAAGTCCGGTTCCTCACCCAGATCCGTCGCTATTCCTTGAACCTGAATGACAGCGACCGCAAGCTGGTGCTGGCGATGGTTAAGAAAATGGCTGCGGGCGCGGGGAAATAGAAAAAACAGCATTCAGCAATTGAGAATCGGCGAGCGGCTCTTCCTGGAGCCCATACGCCGTGGCTTTTTTCTGGATGGAGAAGACCAGCCTCTCTACTTCGCGGCTGTCTCGTAAGTTGAAAAGATGTGGATGCAGAGATCACCCTTCCTCCCAACGGGCTCGGGGAGTGGGTTTGCCACTGCGATTTCACGGT
>DASTPO010000528.1:0-5202 GCA_035762225.1 Candidatus Angelobacter sp. | reverse complement strand
TTCAAAACGATCATGCCGCCGGAGGAGTGCGCTGCGATCTTTATCGAGCCAATCCAGGGCGAGGGCGGATACCTGCCGGCGCCGGCGGAGTTCATGCGCGAACTGCGCCGCATCTGCGACAAGCACGGCATTCTGCTGGTAGCCGATGAAGTGCAGAGCGGATCGGGACGCAGCGGGAAATGGTGGGCGGTGCAACACACGGGCGTGGAGCCGGACATCATTACCATCGCCAAGGGCATTGCTTCCGGCATGCCGCTGGGCGTGACGCTGGCGCGCGCGGAGATCATGGACTGGGTGCCGGGATCGCATGCCTCGACCTTTGGCGGCAATCCGGTGTGCATTGAAGCGGCACTGGCCACAATGGACGTGCTGGAGCGCGAAGCCATCCACAACGCCGAGGTCGTGGGCGCGCACATGATGAAGCGCCTGAGCGGCTGGGTGAAAACACACCCCATGGTGGGCGACGTGCGCGGACGCGGGCTGATGATCGGCGTGGAAATCGTGAAGGACAAGAAGACCAAGGCCATTGCCCACGACGAACGCGACCGCATTGTGGACCTGGCGTTTGAACGCGGCATCCTGTTCCTGGGCGCGGGTGAAAATTCCGTGCGCATCTCCCCGCCGCTGGTGGTTACAGCGGAACAGGCGGACATTGCCATGGACGTGCTGGAAGAGTGCGTTGGGATCGTGGAGAAAGAGAGCCGGTAACAGCGGTTGAAGAGACCAGCCGCGAATTGACGTGAAGAATCCGAATCAGACAGCAGTTTTGGTATGATTCGTTGTCTTTCACGTTAGTTCGCGGCTATTTTTTATGCACCGTTCGTTCACTCGTTTTACCCTGCGCGCGCTTGATTCACTGGCCGCGCTACTACCGCAGAAAAATTCGGGGCCGCGGCACCTTGCCACCGGCCGTCGCGGAGAAGAAGAAGCCTACTTTTATCTGCGCCAGCGCGGCTACGTGATGGTGGCGCGGAATTACCGCAGCCCGCGCAGCCGCAGCGAGCTTGATCTTGTGGGCTGGGATGGCGACACGCTGTGCTTCATCGAGGTGAAGACGCGCAGCGCGCGCGACCTGGTTCCGGCCGAGGCGGCCGTGGACCCGGAAAAGCAGCGCGACCTGGCGCACGTTGCCCGGGAATTCCTGCGCAAAGTGAAAGGCAATCCAGCGGTGCGGTTCGACGTGGTGAGCGTCTATTTTGCCGGGCAAAAAGCCGAGGTGGAGCTATTCCAGGATGCGTTCCCAATGTCGTGACCGGCGTTCGTGGCCCGGGATGGGATTAAGGCAAGATAGTGACGTTTTCCCTCAGCAAACAGCTCAGAGCGCGGCGCAACTAGTGGGCCCATGGCGGGTTTAAAGGTGGTATACGACGCTCTGATTTTTTATCTGAGCTGTGAAGAGGTGGGGACCGTGGTCCACGGGGACTGGACCACGGTCACTGCGGAAGTGCAATGCGAGAGCGGCTGGGGGCTTTACCCGTGGCCGCATCTTTTGGATAAAATCAGAAAACCATGTCCAATCCGGGGCCGCTGTTTCGTCCGTATGACAAGCTGGTGAAGATCACGCTGGGGGGCAGGGAGTTTGAGGTCCCAGCCGGCAACATGCTGCTGCGCGCCCTGCAATTTCTCTCTCCGGAAGACGTTTCTTACGGCCGCTTTTGCTGGAATGAAGAATGCCAGTATTGCCGCGTGAATTATGACGTAGGCGAGGGGACACAGAACCGGACCGCGATCTCATGCAAGCTGATGGTGCAGGACGGCATGCGCATCACCGAGGTGGCGCAGGAAATCAAGTACTGTCTGCGCAAGCTGGGTTTGGAACTGAAGCTGAAAGAGACGAAGTAAGCGGGCTTAGCGGTGGCTGGGCGAGGGGCGGGGAGCCTTGGCCCTGGAGGCCGTGCCGGCGGCCCCCAGTTTTGTAAGGCGATCACGGGCCTGCAAGGCCTCAGGGCTCTTGGGATAGCGGCTGATCAGGCTGCGCAGTTCCTGCACTCCGGCGTCGCGCTGGCCGAGTTCGAGCAGGGCATAGGCTTTCTTGAGCTGGGCGGCAGCGGTCTTGTTGCCACCGGGATATTGGTCAAGCACCTTGTTGTAGGCCTGCACCGCGCCGTTGAAATTACCCTGGCGATAGGCGATTTCACCAAGATAGAACTGCGCGTTTCCGGCCAGGTCGGTGTTGCCGTAGACCTGAAGAAATTGCGTGAACTCCTGGGATGCCAGGTCGTTCTTGTTGGCGTTGTAATCACGCAGGCCGTCGTTGTAAAGCTGATCGGCGGGCGGGGCCTGGGGAACGTTGGATGCACCGGGTGATGCGTTGCCCCCGGGCTGCGTTCCGGCCGGCGGTGAAGAGATGGTCTGCTGCGCTGTCTGCATGTCATCGAGCTGCTTGCTGACTTTCGCCAGACGTGCCTTCAGTTCATCCACGGAATCGTGCAATGCCTGCACCTGGCCTGAAATCTGGTCGACCTTGCTGCCTGCGTCGCTGGTCTGCTGGCCCAGGGATTTTTGCAGGTTCTGCACAGCGACGCCCATCTTGTTGACGTTGTCAGTCTGCTGGGTGATCAGGTCCTTCATCACGCCCATGCGTTCGTCAAACGAGCGCTGCATGCGGTCCATGTTGTCCTGCATGAGCTGGAGCTGGGTCTGGATCTGGATGAGCTGCGACTTGGTGTCCGCGGCGGCCGAGCTACGGCTGGCGCACACGGCAAAAAGCAGCAGGGCAAGCGCGACGATAAAACTTTGTTTCTTCATAAGCATTTAACTCGTTAGATGCAGAATGGCTGCTGATCCTGCAAGGAATTTTTTCGTTGACGAGGCGGCGCTGGTTTAAGTTTGCACCGAAAAAGGGAATTTCGCGAACTATTCAGCGCACCCAAACTGGGGCAGGAACCCAGGTTGATAAGGCCGGACGGGACAAGCCCATCCGGCCACTGGTTTTAGTGTAACAGGGTGAAGTGATCGTGACGGTTTTTCTGCCAGCAATCCTCGTTGGACTCCGTGCAGACCGGCTTTTCCTTGCCGTAGCTGATGGTCTTGATGGCGTCCGCACCCACGCCGCCCTGGATGAGAGCCTGCTTGGCGGAGTCAGCGCGGCGTTCACCCAATGACAGGTTGTATTCGGTGGAACCGCGGTCGTCGCAGTTGCCCTCAATCTGCACCTTCCAGCCGTGCTGCTTGATGGCCTGCGCGGCCTGGGCGATTGCCTGCTGCCCGTCAGCTCGCAGATCGGATTTGTCGTAGTCGAAGTAAACGTCTTTGACCATCTGGGCAAAGAGCTGTTCGTCCGTCATGGAAGGCGTTGGCGCCGGTGTGGGCGTTGGAGTTGGCGTCGGCGTTGAGACGGTGATCTGCGCGGTGGCTTCCTGTGTTCCGCCTGCACCCTTTGCCGTCAGGTGATAGGTGGTGGTTTGAGTGGGCGATACGGTTTGCGATCCGCTGGGATCAACCTTGTTGCCGTCCAGAGCGACGTCGGTGGCGTTCTCAGTGCTCCAGGTTAGCGTGGCGGATTGGCCGGCCTGAATGGCGGTCGGGTTAGCCGAAAGAGTGGCAGTTACAGGTGTGGGTGGTTTGGGTGGTACTGGCGGCTGAACTTTCTTTGGACAGCCAGTCACTATCAACAAACTCAGCATCCCCAGGACAAACTTCAATGCTCCCTTGCTGTGGTTCACCTCATGTCCTCCAAAAAAGTAATGCATTTTTAATCAGTGTTCCCGAACAAATGGCCCTATTTGAAACTCCAGTTGGGCTGGCTATTGCGGCCCTGGCGCGTCAACTGCTGTAAGTGCGTGCCGTCTGCCAGGACGCTCCATACCTGTTCCGTGCCGGTGCGGTTGGACTGAAAAGCAATGTGCCGGCCATCAGGAGACCACGACGGAAAATCATTTCTTCCGCCGTCGTGGGTCAATTGTACGATCTGTCGTGATGCGATATCCATCAGATAAATGTCTGAACCGCCCAGCACCCCGGGGCCGTAGTTGCGCACCCAGGCAAAGGCCAGCAGCAGCCCATTGGGCGACCATGCAGGTGACACAGCATAGCCCTGGTCGGTCATCCGTTGCACGTTACTGCCGTCAACGTCCATAACGTAGATCTGGGGCAGTCCCGTCCGGCCGCTGACCCAGGCTATCTGGCCGTTGGTCTTTGGATTAAACACCGGTGAGACATCGTTCTTGCCGCTGCTCAGCCGGCGCAGTCCTCCGCCTGACGCATCGGTAATGCAGATCTCCGACAGCCCGTTATGCATGGAAGATGAAAAAGCGATTTTAGTTCCATCCGACGCCCATGCGGGAGAAAAATTATCCCCGCCAAAATGAGGAAATGTCACCATGCGTCCGAGTTCGAGGGAATACATCTTGATCTGCCACGAATCCCTGCCCAGGCTGCTGAACGCCAGCCGAGTGCCATCAGGAGAAATGCGCGGAGAAAGCCCAATCGATCCCAGCTTGGTGAGCTGTTTCTGGTTCGCGCCGTCGTAGTCCATTGACCATATTTCCTTGGTCCCGCTGCGCGTGCTCACAAAGTAAATCTGGCTCTCGGCGATGCCATTGATCCCGCTGCCCAGCCGCGCAATGATCTCGTCGGCAAAGCGGTGCGCGATGGTCCGCGCCATGTCCGGCGTCGCGTCCTCCTTATACTGCTTGCCCAGGATCTGCGGCGAGCCGGGATTCTTCACGTCATAGAGCCAGCCCTGGACCTCCACTTTCCCGGTGTTCACGCCCACATTGCCGAAGGTGATTACGCTGGCATTCGGCGGAGGATCGCCCCACACCTTGGCGTTCAGCTCGCCCGGCTGGCCGGGCATTTGCGATGGATAAAAGCTTTTTGCCACCATATCGAAAATGCCGGCATTGTCCAGATCGCTCCACAGTGTCTGGTTGAACACCGTGTTCAGCGGTCCGGTCTGCGGATCGCCGTTGGCGGCCTTGAAATCCGGCACAGCAATTCTGGGGCGCTCCTGGCCCATGTTGAGTTCAATCTTGATTCTGTCCTGCGCGGCGGCCGGCATTGCCGCCATGTTCCACGCGCAGACCGCCATGATGAAAGTAAGAAAGCCAGCTGTCTTCTTCGCTGCGGATTTTTTTTCTGTAAGCATGCACTCGCCTATTTCGGGGGATAGTCAAACCAAAACTCTACAGTGACGCTGTTGCCTTCCGGCAGCTTGCCAAAACTATCAATGCGCTGGATGGCCCGCATGGCCGACTGGTC
>DASTPO010000527.1:0-12215 GCA_035762225.1 Candidatus Angelobacter sp. | reverse complement strand
CCGCTGGAGGCGTAACAGACAGGGCAGCGCAGGTTACAGTAATCGCAGATCTCCACCAGCGTCAGGCAGGAGTGTTGCTCGTGGTCCGTGCACAGCCCGCAATCATAAGGGCAGCCCCACTTTACCGGCGTGTTATACACCAGCGGCATCTCCGGCGGCTTGATGAATATCTCGCGGCAACGCCGGTAATATTCCACGTCGTCGGCAATCAACACCCGCTCGTGTCCATGCTCCGGGCAGCGCTTCAGCAGAAAGACCTTTCCCTCCTGGAAAATGGTCTTGGCTTCCACCTTGCGGTAGCAGGTGGAGCAGATGGAGATGGCCACGTCATAAAACAGGTAGGGGCGCTGCTTGTCAGACACGGATCATCTCCATGTAAAACGGTAGAACAGGGGCGCGGTGAAGCGCACGATGAGAAAGTAGAAAAATGAAGCCAGGGTGGCAACGATCAGGCCGGCAGGCTCCACCCGGACGCGGTTCTTCTGCATCGCCCGCCATGCCAGCACCAGAATGGCAATGTCAATCAGCCAGCCGATCAGGACCAGCAACAGGGTTCTCTGATTACGGGCAACAAGGGCCGCCAGTGGCACCATTGTGAACAACGCAAACAGTGTTTGCGTGCCGGGCACGGTTATCGCGTAATAAAAGGTGTGCCGGCCCGGTTTGGTAATAAAACTGACCAGCAGCACCGCGTAAGGAAGGTTGTAAAGAACAAAAGTTATACCAAGGTAAATCAACCATCCACGCGGCATGAAGTTCCGCTGCACACCCCAGGAGCGCTGATTCAGGAACCACGAGATAAAAGTGAACAGGAAGCTCGCGACAATGGCAAAGACAACAAGATCGCTTGCCTTTTGGCCTTCGGGGGAAATTTGCAGCGGCGGCAAGTCGGGCACAGGAGTGGCGGGAAGCGCCCCGGAACTCGGCCCGGCCTGGCGCTCCCGATAGGCCGCGATCTCCTCCCGATGCGCGCGCATCAATGCGCGGGCCAGCGTGACGATGATCCAAATCCCCAGGCCCAGCACGACAAGAGCGCCGATATAGAAGGGAATTCCCTTGCTGGGTGCTTGAGGTCCGCCGAAAGAGACGCCGGCGCATACCCCCAGCAAGAGCAGTATTCCACACGCGCCCAGAGTAAAGAATGTTGTTGCGATGATTCCCAACACCCGTAATGTCTTTTGCGTTCCTGGTTCCATCTTGCGCAGCGGCTCCTTCGGGCGGCCTTTCGATCTCAGACGGCGGTTTCGGCGCTTGCTGCCCCATGGTCTCTGCCTGGGCGCAGCCAGCGGATGACGTCGCGGGAATAATAAAGCAATACCAGCAGGCAAGCCCATTGAATTCCGCCAAGCCCCAGCAGGATGCGCGGGTACGGCTTGATGAAATCGCAGAGCAGGCGGAAGAGCATGTAAGCCACCATGAAGAACCTAAAAGCGTCGCCCGGCTGAAACTTTCCTGGCGCTGGACCTGCCGCAATCGACCGCATGATTCGATACAGCAGGGGAACCAGCGCCAGAAGAAACACAATCTCATACAGCTGCGTGGGATGCCGGCGGATTCCATCGCCAAAATCGACCGCCCACGGCAATGAGCTCTGCGTGCCGTAGGTGTTATCGCTCAGGCCGGTCAGGAAGCAGCCCACGCGCCCGATGGCAATCCCTACAGCCAGGGGAATGGCATAGAGATCGCCGGTAGATTGCGTTAGCCCTATGTAACGCTTCATGGCCTCCACGGCGAGCAGGCCAAAAAACAGCGCTCCCACAATGGTTTTTCCGCCCATCAGGTATGCGGGATCGTTCAGGCTGCGCCAGGTGAGCTGAGGGTCTTCAAGAAGAAAGAGGAGCTTTGATCCGATCGTTGCTCCGGCCACCGCTACCGCCACCACCGCCCAGCGGATCGGCGTGACCAGCGTGTCGCCAAACCGGCGGCGGAGATAAAGATAAACGCATGCGGCGACAAGATACGCCATCCCCTCAAAAAAGACGTGAGGATGAATGCCGCCAATCGAAGTGAGGGAGAAAGCAATGAACCGGGCAGGATGAAAGAAAGAGACGATCAAACTTTGAACCAGTAATCCGGGGTGACGTAAAAGGACTGGCGTGTTACTTCTTCTTCGGAACCAGCTTCAACTCATCCGCAGCCAGGATCTTTCTGATCTGGTTTTTGGCGTGAATTGACCAGGGGCCGGTGGTATCGAGTTTGGCGTATGCCTGCCAGTGATGCAGGGCCTTGCGCGGCTGGCGGGCCTTCTCGAACGCCAGCGCCAGGTTGTAATGCGCGTCGGCATAGGTGGGCGCCAGCGAGATGGCGGACTGATATGCGCGCACCGCGTCAGGCAGCCGGCCGGTTTCGTCCAGCACGTTGCCCAGGTCAAAATAGGCGAGCGCGTAGCGCGGATCAACTTCAATGGCCTTGCGGTAATAGCGTTCGGCCTGGACATAATCATGGCGGTTGTAAAACAGCGTGCCCAGGTTGATGTATGCCGCCGCGTGTGTGGGATCAAGATCCACGCACTTCTTGTAATTGTCGATTGCCTCCAGCTGCGTGGCCGGATCTTCTTCCAGGCCGACGCCGCGGGCAAAAAACTCTGCCGCGGTCTCCGCCGCCCGCATCGCGTGGATCTTGTGCGACTCAACCACGTTGCGCTCGGTGAAGTCCATCACGAACTGCCCAGCCAGCGGCTCCATCGCCGCCCCCTGGTGGCGGAACACCACGCGTGACTGGCTGGCAAAGGTCCCCAATTCCATCATGGGATTTTCCATGCCCGCCACCTGGCGCATGGCCTGCAAAGATTCCAGGATCACGGCTGAGCGCACACGCTTGGCGCGAAGGTCGCGGAGCTTCTTGATTTGCAGGAGATCAAAAAAGGAATAGGCTTCCGCAGCGGGCAGCAATCCGGCTTTTTCCCAGCCCGTCAACTGCCGCGCTGTAATGCGAAGAATCCGCAGAACGTCCGATCGATCGTATCTTTCCACAGTGGCCTTTGGGAAGAACGCAGCCTTCTTTTACAGAGCTACAGAACATTATGCGAAACAGGACACGTAAATTGCAAGCGCAAACTCGGCTAAGATGTGGAAAACTCACCCAGTTAGTCAACTCCGTGCACCGGGCATGAAACCGCCTCGGCCTTTACGCCGCAATAACTCTCTCTTAGAATGGTGACTCAGCCCTTTCTGGCCGACGTAGCTCAGTTGGTAGAGCAGTCGATTCGTAATCGACAGGTCATCGGTTCAAGTCCGATCGTCGGCTCCACTTGTTTTGTGCCGCTCCATCGCCCGCCGCTGGCCTTGCATTATTTTCCCTTCGCGCCTGTCGCCTTTTCGTTCACCGTCACGCCGAGCTGCCATAACAGATAGCTCAGTTCGTCGGTGGTATTTTCAATCTGCTTGCTCGCTGGAGTGCCGCCGGAATGTCCTGCCGTGGTGTCATAGTGCAGCAGGATTGGATGATCGGAAGCCGCGTTCGCGGCCTGCATGCGCGCGGTCATCTTTCGCGCGTGCAGCGGCGCAACACGTGTGTCCGAGTCGCCGCTGATGAACAGCACGGAAGGATATTTGGTCCCGGCTTTCACATGATGATAGGGCGAGTAAGCGTAGATGTACCTAAATTGCTCCGCGTTCTCAGACGATCCGTATTCCGGCACCCAGTACTTCGCCACCAGAAAATTCTGGTAGCGCACCATGTCCAGAAGCGGATAGCCGCAGATGACAGCGCGGAAAAGATCAGGATGCTGGGTGAGAGCCACGCCAACCAGCAGTCCGCCATTGCTGTTACCCCTGATGGCCAGGCGCGACGGCGAAGTGTATTTGTTCTGAATGAGCCATTCGGCCGCTGAACCGAAGTCGTCAAACACGTTTTGCTTTTTGGCCAGCATGCCGGCATGGTGCCATGCCTCGCCAAACTCACCTCCGCCGCGCAGGTTGGCCAGCGCGTAAACACCGCCATTGGCCATCCACGCCGCGGCAAATGGATTGAAGCTCGGAGTGGAGATCAGATTGAAGCCGCCGTACCCGGTGAGCAGGGTGGGGTTGGAGCCATCCAGCTTCAGGCCTTTCTGGTGCGCCAGAAACATGGGAATTTTTGTTCCGTCCTTGGACGCATACCAGACCTGCTTTACCTCGTATTTCGCGGTATCGATCGGTACCTTGGCTTCCCACCACACAGTCTGCTTCCCCGTGGCAAGGTCATAGCGATAGATGGTTTGCGGGATGTGAAATGAGGTGAAAGAGTAAAACGCTTCATTCGAATTCCAGCGGCCGTTGAGAGCGCTGACTGAGCCCAGCGCGGGTACGGAGACCTCGCGCACCAGTTTGCCATTGATATCCAGCAGCTTCAGGTGCGGAACAGCATCTTCCGTCACCCGCACCGCCAGCTTTCCGCCAACAACGGTGAAGCTTTCGAGAACCGTTGCGCTCTCGGGAAGCACCTCGCGCCATTTGTCCATGCTAGTTGTTGCGAGGTTCGTGAGATCAATTTCCATCAGGCGCCAGTTGGGCGCTTTCCAGTTGGTGCGCACATACATGTGGTCGCCGGCTATCTGGCCGAAGAATGATGCCGAAACATTCTTCACCAGCTTGATGATTGGCCCGTCATGGGCCAGGTCTTTCACATAAAGCTCGGTGTCGCCCGCCGATCCATGCGATACCGTGAGCTGGAGGTAGCGGTTGTCATCACTTACCGTGCTGTTGATGCTTAGCTCCGGGACAATGCCTTTGCCGAAAATCTCCGAATCGGTTGCCGGGTCGCTGCCTATTTTGTGAAAGTAAACGCGAGGGCCGTCGGGGGTCACGCGCGAGAAATAGATGCCACTCTTATCGTTCAATACAAAAAACCCTGTGTAACGCGCGGTGGGAAAACTGTCGGGCAGTTCCTTGCCCGTGTCCACATCCATCAGGTGAGGCGTGGTTTCGTCAGCGCCGCCACGGCGAAGGAAGTATGCCAACAGCTTTCCATCTTCGGTCACCGAGTTGAAGCCCACTGTGATCGTATGGTTTGGGCTCAGGAGCAGCGGGTCGATGAGCAGCTCGTCTTTGCCGGTAAGACCCTTGCGCATAAAGAGTGAAGCCTGGTCCTGGTCTGCGCTCCGCCGCGTGAAGAAATAGCGCTGGCTGATCACCTGAGGCGCGTTCATGGTGTCAATCTTGATCAATGCGCTTACCTGCTGCCGCAACGCATCGCGTCCCGGAACCTTGGAGATCAGGGAGTCGGAATAAGCGTTCTGCGCGTCAATCCACGCCCGTGTTTCCGGGCTGTTCTGGTCCTCCAGCCAGCGGTAAGGATCAACGATCTCCGTGCCCTGGACCGTCTCTTTTACTTCCGCGACGGTAGTCTTGGGCGGCGCAGCCGGCGCGGGACCGCCATCGTGCGCGCCCTTCAGGACAGCTGCGGACGCAGCCAAAGTCACCAGCAAAGACAGCAGCAGCAAGGGTTTTTTATTGCGTGTCATTGATCGGGCACCTCTTGGTTTGAGCGCGGAGAAACCGGGCTACATGGGATGGCCGCGATTCTAATCTGGAGCTATGGCAAGGTCAACGAACGGCCCGCGCTAAGAGAGATCGAGCAACCAAGGTGACTGGAGCCGTTCGAAGGACGGCAGTCTGTTGACATTGGCTGGACGGTTGCTTAGGCTGTCGCTTCCATGTTGATCTCTCTGGACACGCTGAACGCCAGGCTTTTCGCAGAGCAGTTGCACAGCAGATTCTCCGTTCCCTTGGACGGCGCAGCTCCCGTTGTGCTGGAACTGACCGAAGTTTCAGAGAAAGATTCCGGACCCAGGATTGAGTTTTTTTCTTTAACTTTCCGCGGGCCGGTGTCGCCGCGGCTGGCGCAGCAGATCCATCGCCTGGAGCATGAGAAGCTCGGCGCCTTCGAGATTTTTCTTACCGCGATTGCCGCGGACGCGCAAGGCACCGACTACGAATCCATTTTCCATCGCTTTCGCAAAACCCAGCCGTGATCGAACCGGAGCAGCTGCGTCTTCGCCCCGTGGAACCCGCCGACGAAGCTTTCCTCTTGTCGGTCTACGCGAGCACGCGCGCGGATGAAATGCAACGTGTTCCCTGGAACGCTGAGCAGAAGGAAAGTTTTGTCCGCATGCAGTTTGCCGCGCAGCAGCGGCATTATGCCGCGGAGAACCCGCGGGCCAGCCATGACGTAATTCTCCTGCAGGGATCGCCGGTGGGCAGGATCTATGTGGACCGCCGGCTAGACTCTATTCACATTCTGGATATTACTGTGCTGCCGCAACATCGCAACCAGGGAGTCGGGTCGCATGTGCTGGGCCGGCTTCTCACGGAGGCCAGGCAGCTGGAAAAGCCGGTCACCATCTACGTGGAAAGTTTCAATCCCTCAATAAGCCTCTTCGAGCGGCTGGGCTTCCGGAAAGAACGCGAGAAGGATTTTCAATTCCTGTTGAAGTGGCAGGCGCAGCATTGATAGTTGCCGGATTAGCCGGTTTGTTCTGCGTGGCTTGGCCGGCGCTGAAGGGCACCGCGACGATCGGGCTTTCCAGCCGGTTGATCACGGCTGTGTAAGTTTGCTGGCCGTTGCTTTCGGGCGCGGAAAAGAGCGCAAAACGTCCAAGATTGTCATGTTCCAGCAGATGCGTGGCTGAGGGGACCGCCGACGATGATCCAAACACCAGGACAAAGCCGCTGGTGGAAGGCGCGAACGAAGGTCCTTTCGGAGAAACCGCGAAACTACCGGGGTTGGCCGTCGCCGTCGCGGGCAGGTCTTGCACCGCCAGCAGCGTCATCCATACTGGAGATCCACTGGCGAGATAAACCTTGAAGGTGCTGCCGATGGCGGCCGTGAACATGTTGCGGTCCAGAGCGTCCAGCGCCGCGGCGTGGTCCTGCCAGTTATTCGATTGATGGGGAAGTGCGGGCGGCAAAGACTGCTCGCCATCGTTTACCTGGAGGTGTCTGCCGCCATTCAGCGCCAGCAAGGGACTGCCGGCACACGCTGCCGCGGCAAAAAAACCTCGTTGCAAAAATGTCCGTCGAGAAACTGCCAAAGTGGCACCTCCGCACAACCATCGTCAGGATGCTTCCATCCAGTGCAAATCAATTGTGGGGGAAAATCCTTTCCGCCGATCAGGCGGGCACAACGGGGAACCCGGAACAAATTTAGGCACATAGTAATCGACTCCTGGAACTAATTCCAGCAGGAACTCTGAATTTTCTAAAAAAACTTTAGTAACCAAGGACGGGAAAAGCTTCCGCGAAACAGCGATGCATCGAGCTGTGCAAGTCTTTGCAGTAGAAACTAAATTCCTATTATTAAAATCATCACATAATCCACCTAGCTGGCCATTTTGTCTTGACAAACATTTATGGCCCAAGCAGAGTAGGTGCTCAGCTACTCACCCCCAGGCTGCAAGTACCTACACCCGCGCTGCGTCCATCCTTTCCGGGGAGCGGACCCAGACGCCAGAGTGTCGCTTCGACACTAAACTTCCGGATCCCTGACATGCATTCATGAAGTTATCGTCGTAAGGAGTTGCATCTGTGACTAGACGGTTTTTGCCTGCCAGCAATCTTGTCATCTTTAGGACCCTATCAGCCATTGTTCTTCTTCTCGTTGTTCTTGCCGTTTGCGGACTGCCGGCTACAGCATGGCAGCAGTCCTCCACGCAAGGGCCAAAGATATGGCTGGCAGACCGGCAGCCGCTGCCTATGCAGGGAGCGCCTGCGGCTCCGCGGGGAGCGGCAGGACTGCTCGGCGCCACGGCCGCAGTGCCACAGCCGCTGTCGTTGGTTTCTGCTGACATTGATGAAGACGGATTTCCGGATCTTCTGGTCGGGTACGCGGGCTACATCACCGTGCAGCGCGGCAACGTTGACGCGTTCGCGCCCCAGAGCGATGCCTCCTTCCAGGCCATTGCCCACGGCCAGTTCCCCGCGCCGTTTTTGGCGCAGACACTCACCATTGCAGTGCCCGTCAGCCCGGACTTTATCGCCGTGGGGCGCTTCACGGGCAGCGGCCACAATGATCTGGTGATCGCGGCCAAGGGCGGTAATGCGCTTTACGTTTTCAGTGGCGATGGCAAAGGAAATTTTGCCGCACCGCAATCGGTCCCGCTGCCCGGTGGCGTTACAGCACTGGCCGGCGGCGACCTGGGACATGCGACCGGGTTCAACAAAGTTGTTGTCGGCGTTACAGCACAGTCCGGCGCCGAACTCGCGATCTTTGGCGGCAGCCAGGATGGACTTGCTCCTGTTGCAGCCTTCCCGTTAAGCGGCCCGGCTTCCAGCCTGAACTTCGGTGACTTTGGCGACGGCGGCAATGACCTGGCTTTTCTCGCCGGCGGCAAGGTCCAGATCCTTCGCTCCGCTACCATGAAGTTGCAGCAGGTGTCGCTGCCGATCTCCGCCAGTTCGCTGGCGCTCGGCACGTTCGTGATTGATCGCGCGCCTGGGCTGCAAATGGCGTTGCTGACCTCTGACGGCGCAATCCATATCGCTGCGCACAACGAATTTGATCCCCGCGCTTACACGGTTGACGAGTTGCATGCGATCCGCACTGCGGTAAAGATGCGCACGAACGCCAACCCTCTTCTGCCTGCGCGGTTCTTCCCCGCCAATGGCTGGAAGATTGTGGAAGATATTGCCGCAGCCGCGACCTTTACCGCCAGCCAGCCTCCGGTATTGTTCCGCACCCGTATTTCCGACCACCAGATGGACGACGTGATGGTGTTGAACGGCTCAACCGGGCAGTTGACCGTGGTCGCGCATCCTGACGTTCAGCCTGGAGCCACCACATTTGTTCCGGCACAACTCTCCATCCGTCCGTATGCGGGTTTGCCTGTGGCTGCGTTCCCTGCGCGCATCAACGTTGACGGCCGTCCGGGCGTGCTGGCGATTCACACCGGAGAAGCCGCGCCTTCCATGTTGATGCCGCTGCCGGACCCGACATTTACGGTGAACACTACTAACGATCTGGTGAGCGCCGGCGCCTGCGCTGCCGCGACTCCCGGGCAATGCAGCCTGCGCGAAGCCATTATTGAAGCCAATGCCGCGGTTGGAACAGACACCATCATCGTTCCGGCCGGCACTTACACGCTCACGATTGCCAGAAACGCGGCGGACCATCACTCGTCCCTGACGGGAACTTTGGAAGTTCAGGATTCGGTGAACATTGTGGGCGCGGGGCAGGCCACCACCATTATTCAGGGCGGCACTAACCTGACCACCAGCGTGGACAAGGTGATTTCGTTCAACCAGGATATCGACTCCTTCACGGACGCCTCGGTCAGTGTTTCCAACCTGACGATCCAGAACGGCCACAATCGCGGCGATTGTTGCGCAACCGCTGACGGTTTCGGCGGCGCATTCGATTTTGATACCGGCAGCCCGGGCACCGCGACCCTCACGATGACCAACGTCACCATCCAGAACAATGCGATCTTCGATGGCCAGGGCGGCGGTTTTACCATGTTCAATACCCTGAGCGGAACCGGCTTCGCTACGCTGACGAACGTCCTGGTCCAGAACAATGACTCCACGCCGAATGCTTCAGGCTGCTGCGGTGACGGCGGCGGTGGTGTGATTGATGCTCGATCCAAGATCGTGATGAGCAACGTGCAGGTGCTGAACAATCACGCGCATTCCGGCGGCTCACCCCTTACCCATGCCACCGGCGGCGGCTTGTTCCTTTCCGGCCAGCACACCCAGCCGCAAAGCCATATCAGCGGCGGCGCCATCTCGAACAACACGGCCGATGGAATCGGCGGCGGCATGAACAGCGCCGCCACTCTGTTGATTGATGGAGGCACAGTCATCAGCAATAACACGGCCACGGCGACCGGCTTTACCAGTGGTTTTGGCGGCGGCGGAATTTATAACAACGCCAATGACGGATTGACGATCAGCAAAGTTACTATCACCGGCAATTCCACCGGCGAGAGCGGTGGTGGCATCTATTCCGGCAGCGTGGCCGCCGGATTCCCGCTTTCCATCACTTTCAGCCGCATTGCCGGGAACACCGCGTCCGTGGTGCCGGGCAGCAGCAACTTGTTTAACCGCGATGACAAAATTACCGCGCAGAACAACTGGTGGGGCACCAACACTCCGGGCAATACCATCAGCAACAACGGCTCACCCGCCACTAGTGTTTGTCCCGCGACTGCCGACGCCAACACATGCTTCGATCCCTGGATCGAACTGACCCACACGGCCAGTCCCGCCATCATCAAGATCAACCAGAGCACCACTCTGACCGGCGATATGAGCAAGGACAATCATGGCAATGGAGCTGTTCTGGCCGGGAATCTCGACGTCTTGAATGGCTTGCCGATCACCTTCAACAATCCGGTCCTGGGAACCATTCCTCAGGCGCAGCCTGAGACTCTCAACGCGGGCGCGCAAGCCACCGCCACATTCAATGCCGGCGGCACCAGCGGCACCGGGCACGCCGACGCCACGGTGGATCAGGCCACGGTCACGGCCAACATCGTTATTCTTGAGCCGTTGCGGATCGTGAAAAGCTTCAACCCTGCCACCGTCGCGGTGAATGCTTCCAGCGCGCTTACTTTCAACGTCGACAATCCCAACGTGATAGCGGTGGATGCAAGTTTCACTGACACGCTTCCGGCAGGCCTGGTTGTTGCCGCGACGCCGGGCGTCACCAACAGCTGCGGTGGCACGGTCACTGCGACAGCGGGTTCCGGCTCTGTCAGCTTCAGCAATGCCAGCCTGCCGGTGGGCGCCTGCACCATTACCGTAAACGTCTCCAGCGCGGTGGACAATGTTTACTCCAACAGCGTGACCATCAACTCCACTGCGGCGGGGACAGGAGCGCTTTCGACTTCTTCCGCCAATTTGACGGTCATCAATCCTCCCAGCATCGCCAAAGCGTTTGGCGCGGCCACCATTCCACTGAACGGAATTACCAGCCTCACATTCACCGTTTCCAGCTCCAACGCTAATTTGACCCTGAATGGCGTGGCGTTCACTGACAATCTGCCGCCAGGGTTGGTCATAGCCACACCCGGAAATCTGACCAGCAATTGCAGCGGCACGGCCACAGCCGTGGACGGCTCTTCCTCAGTGAGCCTCTCCGGCGCCAGCCTGGCTCCGGGCACCTCCTGCACTGTTTCAGTCAATGTGCAGGGCACAACAGCCGGGGTGAAAAACAACAGCGTTCAGGTAACTTCCACCAACGGCGGTACCGGCAACACCTCGAATGCTTCCACCACCGTGGTTGCGCCGCCCACGATTGCCAAGGTTTTTGGTGCAGTCAGCATTCCGCTGAACGGATCCACCTCGCTCAGCTTCACCATCAGTAATCCGAACACTACGGTTGCTCTGACCGGAGTCGGCTTCAGTGATACGCTGCCGGCGGGCCTGATTATCTCGACCCCGAACGGTCTGACGGGCACGTGCGGCGCCGGCACCATCACGGCCACACAGGGCACGAATACGATCAGCCTGAGCGGTGGAACCATTGCGGCTAACAGCTCCTGCACGTTCTCAGTGAATGTGACCGGAATCGCGGCAGGCGCGCAGAACAACACCACCGGCAACGTCACCTCGACCGAAGGCGGCACCGGCGGAACGGCTTCAACCTCGATCAGCGTGGTTGCTCCGCCGTCGATCGCCAAGGCCTTTGGCGCGGCAGCGATCCCGCTGAACGGAACCACGACGTTGACTTTCACCATCACCAATCCTGCCGCGAATACGGTGGCGGAAAACGGCGTTGCATTTACTGACACATTGCCGACGGGGCTGGTGGTTTCCACCCCGAATGGGCTCGCCAACACGTGCGGCGGCACGGCCACCGCTGTGGCCGGCTCGACCAGCATCAGCCTGACGGGTGGAAGCATCGCCGTCAACACCAACTGCACTCTGGTTGTGAACGTGACCGGCACTGCATCGGGTCAATACACCAACACCACCGGCCCTGTAACTTCAACCAATGGCGGCACCGGCAACACGGCGACGGCCAACCTCACGGTAGCAACTCCGCCCAGCATCACCAAGGCGTTTGGCGCGGCCAGCATTCCGTTGAATGGAACCACCTCACTGACTTTCAGCATCACCAACCCGAATACCAATGTGGCGCTGAGCGGAATTGCTTTTACTGACAACCTGCCGGCCGGCCTGGTGGTGGCCACTCCTAACGGGTTGAACAACACCTGCGGCGGCACGGTAACAGCGGTTGCTGGATCGGGCAGCATCAGCCTCTCCGGAGGCACACTGGCTTCCAGCGCAAGCTGC
>DASTPO010000526.1:0-12633 GCA_035762225.1 Candidatus Angelobacter sp. | reverse complement strand
CGCTATTCGCACTCTTGGCCCGGGTGGCCGAAAGCAGTTCCGATCGTACGCTTTCCCGTAGGTAACCTGAGCACATAAGGTCGCCTTCGTGCCCGGAGGCCAACGCTCCCAGTTTTCCCTAAGCAGCCTGAATATTTTGTTTCATAGGGACTTCCACTTCGACTCCTTGCTGCTTTAGACAGTTGGTTTGCACTGACCCACCGCCTTGACGCCGAAATTCCAAATCCACCGATCCTCCAGCGACCCTTAATCGTTCAATTTTGATGTAACGGAGAAAGCGGGGCATAACGTCACCAGCGCCGGTGACGCGCTGATCGTTGCCTGCAAGCGGGCTCTCCAGGACGGTAAACCCAGCGTACAGTCAGAGGAGCTAACAAAAGAGCGACAGCTTGCTCTTCAAGATCCTGCGGCCGCAATGGCCGAGGAAATCACAGGTTTTCAGAAGAACTAGCAAGCTCCCTGGGAGGGTGGTCTTCTTCGGCACGGGCGCTTTGACTGATTTCGCGCTCCTTGAACCTTGCACAGTATCGCTGGAAGCAGTTGACGATTTTCAACCACTCACAGGGTGTCGGCTAGACCAATGGAACGTTAATAGTTCATCACCCTGGGGCGGAAGCCACGGGTGGCCGCACTCGATCTCCCGCCACCAAGCAAGCTCAGCAATCGCAACGCATTATGTAATAGCGCGTAGAAGTGCCTCCAGTTAGCAGGTTTGTGTCAATGAACACTAGATTGAACAGGCATTTCGGAAAACATTATTTTGCGGTATCAACTGACCGCTTGAACATTTTCAACTGCTTCATCGGGTAAGCGCACATCTCTTGGAGCGGACACTCGTAGCACTGCGGCTCCTTGTCCTTGCAGATCTCTTTTCCGTGCTGGCGAAGCAGCAAATGTGCCTGGGCGACCTTGGCAGCATTGCGTGGCGACTCGGCCTCGATTGCCTCCCGGACCGAGCGGTACATCGCGGAATAGTTCTTCTGGTGCAACCGTCCGTAGCCAACACGCACCAGGACGCGCAGGCCATTTGACTCCAGCGGGAGACCTTCTACCCGGCCGCAGAACATCAGGATCTTTTCCGCGCCCGGATCGCCGATGTTGGGGAATTGTTTCAGCGCCTTTTTTGCCTGGGAAAAGGGCAGCTCCAGAATCCGGTCGAGGTCGCCCTCGAACTGGCTCATGGTAATCCGTGCGATTTCGTGCCAGCGGAACACGCGCACCTGCGGACGCATCCCGCCCCGGGTCGCGAGCGCCAGCAGTTTGTCCGGATCACCGCCCAGAATGCCTTTCGGAAAGAGCCCAGTCTGTTCGCGCAGGCCCTCGAATACTTCGGCGCGGCGTTCGTCCGGCAGAAGATAGCAGGCGTTCTCCCACAATATCAGTTCAAACGGTCCTTTGGCCGGTGGCACCTTGGGAGCACCATAAGCGCGCTTTAAAGTGGAGATGATTTTATTGAGCTCCGGCATACGGTGCCCAAAGAGCATAACGCAAAGTTGGACAGCGGCGGAAGATCACGGTTGCGCACTGAATCTACCATTTCTGGTTCTTCGATCTCCGCCGCCTCGACCAGGGGCCGCAAGACCACGTGAATCAAGAAAAGCCCGTCAGCCGAGTCATCGCCAATCGCGAGTTGAGCAGATCACCCCGGCAACTTGGCCGAATTGGAGCCCGCTGTTGTGGATGCGGAACGGCCACGGATCACGTCGTGAATCGTGCAGGTATTTGACATAATGGTTCGATATAGCCGCGGCGGAAAGGACGCGAAATCAGACCCGGAGATTGTAGCGATAGCTGGGGTCAGTCAACCTGACGCTACCCTCAGTTATTTCCAGATGACTCAGCGGTTCCCCGCGTTAAAATGGCCTTACGAGCCCGTAGCTCAGCTGGACAGAGCATCTGCCTTCTAAGCAGAGGGTCGCGTGTTCGAATCACGCCGGGCTCGCCATTATTCTAACCTCGACCGCCCGTTACGTTGGCGACCATCTCTAGCGAAGCGAAGGATCCAGTAGTGGCGGCATGTTGTTGGGCCAGAGGCCCTGATTCGACCCAGGCCGTCGGTCATGACGTCAGCTCAAAAGAGGTGACACCCTTTCTTACCCCTTCTCTGGAGCCGGCTTTATAGGACTACATGCCGGCCAGGAATTGTGCCAGTCCGCCGAAGTCCCACAGCCAACGGCCAAAGCTCCATATAGGTTTCAGCTGTTCCCAACCAGTGCGCCATGTGAGCCGCCACCATGAATGTGGCGCCGGCAAAGCCGTACAGCCCCCCAGAATTGAGGGCGCCGCCAAAAGGTTGCGATGAAACTTCCAACTGAGAACCAGCGGCTCCACCCTTTCTGGCATTTGGCGAACTGTGTTTGGGCGATCAGCTGCGGCGGATTCTTGTTGTCCTATTTATCGCGGAGGCCCGGCTCTGTTCGCCGGTTGCCTGAATCCCAAAGTGTATATCGTATTACGATATCACAATGGCAACCTTTCCGATGGGGTGGAATTCTGAATAAAAAAGGCGGGCCCTCGCGCCGCCGCAATTTTCTCTCTCTTCGAGGTTTTCATGCCCAGACATTCTATTTCTGGATGGCCCCTGATCGAACAAATCCGCCATCGCGCCTGGCGAGGCACCGGCGCCGAAGCAATGAGCAACGATACAAAAAGTCTTGTTCCCAAAAACAGTGACACAGCGGTGAGCCGCTCGATATGCCCCTATTGCGGCGTCGGATGCGGTCAACTCGTCTTCCACAACGGGGGCAAGCTGGTCTCGATTGAAGGCGATCCGGCGTCTCCAATTTCCCGCGGACGCTTGTGCCCGAAAGGCGCGGACACCTACCAGTTGCATACCCATCCGGGGCGACTTACCCGAGTGAAGCATCGGCGTCCTTATTCACGATCATGGGAGGAGATCCCTCTTGAGACTGCGATGGACATGATTGCCGACCGGGTTTGGGAATCGCGAGAAAGAACTTTTGTGGAGCAACAGGATGGCGCCGCGGTGATGCACACCCTGGGAATGGCCCATCTTGGGGGAGCAACTCTGGATGTCGAAGAAAACTATCTGATCCGCAAGCTTTTCACTGGCGGTCTGGGTATGAGTTGCATCAGCAACCAGGCCCGAATATGACACAGCCCCACGGTGCCCGGTCTGGGCACTTCCTTTGGCCGCGGCGGCGCCACCACGGCGCAGCAGGACCTGATCCATGCTGATGCGATCCTGATCATGGGATCGAACATGGCGGAAAATCACCCGGTCGGCTTTCAGTGGGTGATGGAAGCAAGGGAAAAGAACAGCGCGACGGTCATCCACGTTGACCCCAGGTTTACCCGAACTTCGGCGATGGCAGACATCTGGGTACCGCTGAGGGCCGGCAGTGATGTGCTGTTTCTTGGCGGTCTGATCAACTACGTTCTCTCCAACAACAAAGAATTCCGCGACTACGTGGTGGCCTACACCAACGCCCCGATGATCTTGCGCGAGGATTTCCGTGATACTGAGGATCTGGATGGGCTCTTCTCCGGGTGGAACCCAGAGAAGAAACAATATGATCCGAAGTCCTGGCTTTATCAGGGCTCGCCCGAGAAAGAATGTATGGGCCACGAGGAGCACAGCGGCGGTCACGGGAAAGACCGCGGGGGCGAGGCCGGCGACGCAGGAAAATACGAATCCGATCCCACCATGCAGCATCCGCGTTGCGTGTATCAGGTGCTCAAGAAGCATTTCGCCCGCTACACCCCGGAACTGGTGGAGCAGTATTGTGGCGTCCCCAAAGACTTGTTCTCCAAGGTTGCTGAAGCCTATTGCTCGGCTTCCGGTCCGGAAAAAACCGGAACGATCTGTTACGCCGTGGGATGGACGCAACACTCCAATGGCGTCCAGATCATCCGCGCTGCGGCAATTCTGCAACTGTTGCTCGGCAACGTGGGCCGGCCGGGGGGTGGCATTCTCGCGCTGCGAGGCCATGCTTCCATTCAAGGTTCCACGGATGTAGCGACGCTTTATGACATCCTGCCGGGCTATCTCCCGACCCCGATGCTGAACAAAGATGCCGGCAGCCTGCGAGAGTACATCAACAAACACAGATCCAGAACAGGCTGGTGGGCCAATTTTGATAAGTACATCGTCAGCTTTCTCAAAGCTTATTACGGCGATGCGGCCACCAGGGAAAACGAGTTCGGCTTCAACTGGCTGCCTCGGGTCACGGGAGACCATTCCCACTTCGGATTCTGGCTTGATATGGCTGACGGAAAACTGGAAGGCCTCTTTATTATGGGGCAGAATCCCGCAGTCGGCGCGCCGAACGGACGGCTGGAGCGCAAGGCGCTCGCCCGGCTCAAGTGGCTTGTGGTCCGCGACATGGTCGAGATTGAACCCGCTTCATTCTGGTACAACTCGCCCGAAATTGAGCGGGGAGAGCTCGATCCTGACACCATCGCGACCGAAGTCTTTCTCATGCCGGCGGCAGGGGTTCCGGAAAAAAGCGGCACGTTCGTCAACACGCAGCGCCTGCTTCAGTTCCACAACAAGGGTCCGGAACCGCCCGGCGACGCGCGCAGCGAAACCTGGTTTATGTACCACCTGGGCCGCAGGTTGAAAGCCAAAGCGGCCAGTGACAACTCACCCCGAAGCGCTCCGCTGCGTGCGCTTACGTGGAATTATTCGACCGAAGGGGCGATTGATGAACCCAACGTGGAAGAAGTATTGATGGAAATCAATGGCTGGACAGTGGCCGACCACAAACTGGTATCTGGCTACACCGATCTAAAGGCTGATGGTTCCACCGCAAGCGGGGCCTGGATTTATTCGGGTTGTTTCCCTGACAAGAAGGAGAACAGGGCTAACCAGCGCGCGCCGCAAGGTCTCTACGGTCACGGATGGGGGTTTGCGTGGCCGTCAGACCGTCGCGTGATTTATAACCGAGCTTCAGCGCGGCCTGATGGCACGCCCTGGAGCGAGCGAAAAAGATTGGTGTGGTGGGACCAATCCAGCAAGACGTGGACGGGACTGGACACTCCAGACTTCACCAAAGATAAACCCCCAGACTACAAGCCTGCCGCCGATGCCGAAGGGGACGCAGCCCTCGCGGGCGACAAGCCGTTCATCCTTCATCCCGACGGCGTGGGCTGGATTTACGTTAGCAGCGGCTTAAAAGACGGCCCATTGCCCACGCATTATGAGCCTCTTGAATCAATCGTTGCGAATCCTCTGTACACCAACCAGGGTAAAGATCCCGCCGCGCGGAAGCTTGAACGGCCGGACAATCCATATTCACAAGATAGCGATCCGAGGTTCCCATATGTCCTTACAACCTACAGGTTGACGGAGCACCATACAGCCGGCGGCATGACGCGCACGCTCAGCCATCTGGCGGAATTGCAGCCCGAACTCTTCTGCGAAGTGTCTCCTGCACTGGCAGAAGTTGCGGGACTGCGGCACGGCCAGTTCGCCACCATCACCACGATGCGCGGCATTGCAGAAGCCCGAGTCATGGTGACGGAGAGAATCAAGCCGATCCGCGTGGCTGGCCGGACTATTCACCAGGTTGGTCTTCCCTATCACTTCGGCACCAATGGATTGGTGCGGGGCGATATTGCCAATGACCTCTTGGCGATCTCAGAAGAACCAAACGTGCGGATCATGGAGACCAAAGCTCTCTTGTGTGATATACGCCCGGGCCGCCGGCCTCAGGGCAGGCAGGCATTGACAGAGCTTAACGAGAAACTGGAGCAAGCGGCATGAACCCACAGACGATCCTCTCAGAAAGGAACGGTCATCGAACCACAGCATTTTTGACCGATTCCACCCTATGCATTGGCTGTAAAGCGTGCGAGGTGGCGTGCAAGGAATGGAATGACCTACCCGCGGATGGCTTCGTGTGGTCCGGCCATTCCTATGACAACACCGGAGCTGTCGGAGCTTCCACCTGGCGCCACGTGAAATTCGTGGAGCATGAACCAAAACCCGGCATGGGCGGCAATGCCGCTGACCTGAGCTCATGGGGATTCTCCTCTGACGTTTGTAAACACTGCGAAGTGGCCGGCTGCCTGGAAGCCTGCCCCACAGGCGCTATTGTGCGAACCGAATTCGGCGGGGTCTACGTGCAGCCCGATGTCTGCAACGGCTGCGCGTATTGCGTTGTCGCCTGTCCCTTCGGTGTGGTGCAGAAAAACATGGACGATGGCCGCGCTTTCAAATGCACGTTTTGCTATGACCGGCAGAAGGCCGGGCTGGAGCCCGCGTGCGCCAAGGCGTGTCCAACCCAATCAATCAAGTTTGGCGAGATCGAATCCTTGCGGCTCGATGCTCAGGAACGCGTGCAGGAGTTGCACCGGCGCGGCATGGAAGACGCGCAGCTCTACGATCCGCAAGACACCAGCGTTGGCGGCCTGCATTCGTTCTTCATCGTGCGCGGCGATCCGCGGCAGTACAACCTTCCGCCCAAACCTGAAGTTCCCACCACGTATCTTCACGATGGGTGGAAGGCCTCAGCGATTGGCTCTGGCCTGTTGGTGGCCGGAGCGCTGCTTGCATTTCTGAGTTCGCCACGAAGCCGACGCGAAAGGAGGGAACACCCATGAGCGCTGATCCTCTAGCTGATCGAAGCAGAGAACGCACCCCCGATTCAGCCAGCGAAACTCGACTGCTGGAAATTCGCCGCGAAGCGAAGCGGCTGGGCAGGATTGAGGAGAAAGGGATTCGTCCGCTCGGGGCGCCTTTTCCCGTGGCCTCACCTGAAACGGGCTACTACGGTATTCATCTTTTGAAGGAACCTCAGTGGTCTGCCGAGATCCCGCTATATTTTTTCACCGGCGGAGCTGCCGGATCTGCAGCGGTCATCGCCGCAATGGCGGACTGGATCGGCAAAGACCCTGACTTGGCGCGTCGGGCCCGATGGATCGCGTTTGGTGGCGCCCTGGCCTCGAGCGCTCTATTAATTCGAGATCTGGGCAAACCTGAACGATTTCTGAACATGCTTCGCGTTTTCAAGGTCCAAAGTCCCATGTCTGTCGGCGCATGGACGCTGGCCGCATTTGGCGGCAGCTCCGCCGCTTCTCTTTTCGCCCGGGCTGCGGAGCGCCGACTGGGAAACCGTTTTGGCGTGCACGTGATTGGCAACCTGGGGCAGGCGTTTTCCGCGCTGCTTGGGCTGCCTTTGCATAACTACACCGGCGTGTTGATTGGTGCCACGACGATCCCCGTGTGGAACAAGAACATTCAGACCTTGCCGATTCATTTTGGCGCTTCAGGAGTACAGGCCGGGGTCTCGATGCTGGAGCTCATGGGACACCAGGATAGCCGTGCGCTCAACCTGCTCGGGATCGGCAGCGCATTGTGGGAAACCTGGGAGGGCATCCACCTGGAAACCCGCGCTGACGTTGAGCTCGCACCCTTGAAGAAGGGCTTCAGCGGGGCGGTAACCCGCACCGGAGGCCTCATGTCCGGTCCGGCAGCGCTTGTCCTCCGTGTACTTGCCGCTGCGACAAGGGGCAGCAAGTCGCAGAAATTCCGCAACGCGGCAGCCGCATGCGGCGTGATTGGATCGTTGCTGACCCGGTACGGATGGATTGAGGCCGGACATTCGTCCGCCCGCGACTGGCGACTGCCCCTGGAAATTCCGACCGAGGACAGGAGTTCATTGCCCGGCGCACATCATTCTGATTGCATTCATGATTCGTGGAATGCAGTGGAAGCTGAATACGACGCTCAGCGAGCGCAGCCGCAACAATCTACCCGCCCCGCAACAGGACGGTGATCAGGTCTATGTGCCTCGGAACATGCCGGCCATCGGCGACCTGTTCGACATGTTCAACTTCAACCACGGCCGCGACGGCGATTCCGGCCAGGACAGCCTTCGCTAGAATCGGGAATGGAAGATAACCTGGCTGTCGTGCCGACCTATAGCAAGTAGTTGTTGCCAGCAAGGATCGACAATCTTCAGGCGGTCTGTCTGAAGGTTGTCGATTTCTTTGCGTGATGGAGTAACGAATCGGGTTGATGCTGTTCCCTGAGACAGCCGCTGTGCGAACCCGAAGTGTGGGTACAGGGGTTGACGGCGAAGAATTGAGATAGGACTCTGGCATAAGCGAGAATGGCAACGGCCAAGGTGCGCCTCCATCCAGGTAAGCGCAAAGAGCGCAGGGATCTTGCCCGGCGCATATTTCAATCTTCAGCCCGCCGAAGATTAACAGGTTTAATATTCCTCTAATCAGCGGTTAATCCCAGTCATAGATTGTGGTTAGGCCATATCGGAGAAGATCGACCTTCTCTCGAAGAAAAATGCCAGTGAGCCGATGCGCTGATGAAAAAGCGCGAAGCCCTGGCGTCGACCTGAGCCCTTCATGAAAACGTTTGATCGGTGTTAGCGCCGATTCCCTTCCGGGACGTTTTCCAAAAGCAACACCTAATGATTGATTGAACGAGGCAAAAGCCCTCGCAGAGGATCGGCCATGCATTTTTTTGCATGCTGCACTTAAGCTGCGCCGACCGCTTGCGGTGTCTGCATGCGAGAGGTCGTGCCTCGGGCGCAAGTCGTCCAGTGAAGATGTCCGAGTGGCCTGTACGCGATTTGTGGGCCAAAGCATATTTTCAGAGTACCTGGACACCACTTAATGGAAGTGTGCCGAAGACCTGGTCCCAGGTAACGGGACTGGCGGCAAGCGGCAGGAGTTTCTCCAGAGAACACCCGGAGAGGGGCCAGAACACGGGCGTTCTCTAGATTTCAGGAAGAGTCGTTGGAGGCAAAATCTGTATGCACGTCAACCAAACGCAGCCGGCATGGACGCAAACATTTGCACAACAAAAGACCAGAACTCTGGTCCGTAGGTCCTGGCGTTTCGCAGGACTCCTGTGCCTGCTGGCATTGCTATGCCCCACGGGTCTCCTGGCCCAGAATTTCACCTACGTCAATAACCAGAGCGGCGTCTCCAACACCATTGCTGCGTTTTCGGTGGATACCGGTGGAATTGCGACATCGCTGGGAACAACCAACACGGGCGGCGTTGGCGCGCCGGTGGCCTGCGCCGGAATTGACCGCATTACCACCAACCTGGCCAGCAACCTCCTCTTTGTTTCCAACGGCGGCGACCAGTCGATCAGTGTGTTTCACATCGCTCCGGCAACGGGCACACTGAGCGCAGTCGCAGGATCCCCTTTCGCGAGCGGGCTGACTTTAGATTCTTGTTCTGGCATTTCCCTGGCAGCGACACCAGACGGCCACTTCCTGATGGCATCGAGCAATGGCCAGATCAAGACTTTCAGCATCGCGCCGACCGGCGCCTTAAGTCTGTCTTCAACCGCGTCTCTATTGCCCTCCCCCATGGTGGGAATGAAGATCTCGGGGGACGGCCGCTTTCTGGCTGTCTCGCACCAGGCATCGGTCTCGGTCTTCACCATCGCCGCGCTCGATGGTTCGCTCACGGCAGTAGCGGGATCGCCGTTCGCGAAGACCGGCACCGGCCTGGTGGGCGGGGTTGAGTTCAATTGCGACGGAACACTGCTCTATGCCGCCGAGGGCGGCGCAACATCTTCGATTACCGACGCGTGGTCGGTAGCTGCGAGTGGCGCCCTGACACCAATTACCGGCAGCCCGTTCACCACGACCGGTAACGACTCGAATGTCGTGTTTCTAACCCCGGACAACACCATCCTTTATCAGAGCAACCAGGGCAGCAAGGACCTGAACACTTTCACCGTCAACCCCGATGGCACATTGACGAGCATCGGCTTGGCCAGCATTGCCGCGGGGCATACGCCCGCAGGACTGGCCAGCGATAATTCCGGACTCTTTCTCTTCGGCGCAGACGACGCGTTCGGCCTGGCTGTCTTCAATATCCTGCCGGGCGTTGTTCCTACATTGGTTGGCGATACTCCAGTCGCCGGCGCAGGACAAATCCAGGGCATAGCGGCTTATCCGCCGCGCAGCTGCGCGCATACCGATTTCTCAGTAACGCAGACGGCTTCACCCAACCCCGTGACCGCCGGCAACCAGCTGACCTATACGATTACGGTCACCAACAACGGGCCGAGCACGGCCTCGGTAGCGATCAATGATCTGTTGCCGCGCAATTTCGTCACCTTCGTTTCCTGCAGTGTGACTCCGAACGGCGTTTGCGACAAAGGCGCGGGCCTGAACCGCACCATCACATTTGCGTCGCTGGCCAACGGGCAATCAGGAACGGCAACGATTGTGGCTTCCACGGTCAGTACGCTCCTGAACCTGGATACAATCAGCAACACGGCCTCAGTCAGCAATTCTTCCGCGGTCGATCCTATTCCCGCAAATAACACGGCAGCATCCAACGTGACAGTTTCCGCTCCGCCTGCGGCCACCAACTTCGTTGTGGCCAACTCGACCGGAGGGTATTTCGGAACGACGACCCTGACCACCACACTGAAGCGGACGCTGAACGGTGCAGCCATCGCCAACCGGACCGTCAATTTCTCCATCAACGGCATTGCCGTTGGCACCGCAGTGACCAACGCTTCAGGTGTGGCCACACTCGCGAACGTCAGCCTGGTCCAGGGCGGTATTCCCATCAACGCGGGCACGTATGTGGGCGCTTTGGGCGTGAGCTTTGCCGGCGATAACCAGTATTCGCCCAGCACCGGAACATCTACCCTTACCGTAAACAAGGCCACGCTGACGGTAACAACGCAAAGCGCCACCAAAGTCTATGGCGACGCCAATCCGGCTTTCACCTACGTCATTTCCGGGTTCCTGAACAATGAAACGGTTGCGGTAGTAAGCGGCACGGCCAGCTGCAACACTTCCGCCAGCAGCGCCAGCCCGGCCGGAGCTTTCCCGATCACCTGCTCGCTGGGAACGCTGGCGGCGACCAACTATGTCTTCAGCTTCGTCCCGGCCACGCTGACCATTACGCGCGCACCCCTGGTCATGGCGGGCAACGACGTGAGCCGCCTTTATGGCGATGTAAACCCGGCGCTCATCGGCGCGGTGGTTGGGTTAAAAGCCGGGGATAAGGCCACCGCAACATTTTCAACCACGGCGCTTTCAACCAGCGCGGTGGGGGCTTATCCGATCATTGGAACCCTGGTTCCGGCGGGCGGATTCAACGCCAATAATTACACCATCACGTCCAGCGGAACGCTGACCGTGAATCCAGCGCCTATCACTGCGACGGCCAACAATGCCACGAGAATTTACGGCGATGCGAATCCGGCATTTACCGGCACCGTCACGGGTGCGAAGAACGGCGACGTGTTCACAGCAACCTTCGCCAGCGTGGCTGACCCGACGAGCGCTGTGGGAACGTATCCGATCACGGCCTCGCTGAGCGGTGCGCCATCGGTGATCAGCAACTATACGGTTTCTGCGACTGGCGCAACGCTGACGGTCACTCCGGCTGCGTTGAGCGTGACCGCAGCCAACGCCGGCCGTCTCTATGGCGACGCGAACCCGGCTTTCAGCGGCACCATCACGGGCATCAAGAACGCCGACCCAATCACGGCGACCTATGCCAGCACAGCCGTGGCTGGCAGCTCGGTTGGACCCTATCCAATCGCACCGACGCTGGTTGATCCGGCAGCGAAGCTCGGCAATTACACGGTCACATCGAACAACGGAACGCTGACGGTAAGTCCCGCGCCACTCACGGTGGTAGCGGCCAATGCCAGCCGGCTGTATGGCGATCCGAACCCGCTGTTTAGCGGCACCATCACGGGCATCAAGAACGCCGACCCAATCACGGCGACCTATGCCAGCACAGCCGTGGCCGGAAGCTCGGTAGGACCCTATCCAATCGCACCTACGCTGGTTGATCCGGCAACGAAGCTCGGCAATTACACCGTGACTTCGAACAACGGAACGCTCACAGTAAGTCCCGCGCCACTCACGGTGGTAGCGGCCAATGCCAGCCGGCTGTATGGCGATCCGAACCCGCTGTTTAGCGGCACCATCACGGGCATCAAGAACGCTGATCCAATCACGGCGACCTATGCCAGCGTCGCCGACCCAACCAGTGCAGTGGGAACATTCGCAATTGTGCCCACACTGGCGGATCCGACGGCGAAGCTGGGCAACTATTCGGTTACTTCTACGAACGGAATTCTGACCGTGAACCCCGCGCCTTTGAGCGTGGCGGGCGCCAATGCCAGCCGCATCTACGGCGATGCGAACCCGGCGTTCACGGGCACGATCACGGGAATCAAGAACGCCGATAACATCACGGCAACATTTGCGAGCACAGCGACAGCCACGAGCGCTGTAGGAAACTATCCCATCACGCCCTCATTGGTCGATCCAGGCGCGAAGCTTGGCAACTACAGTGTGACCTCGACCAACGGAACGCTGACGGTCAACCCGGCGGCACTGACCGTCACGGGTACAAATGCCAGCCGGTTGTATGGCGACGCGAATCCGGCCTTCACCGGCACCATTACCGGACTGAAAAACGGGGATAACATTACGGCGACATTTGACAGCGCCGCCACCGCGGCCAGCCCGGTGGGAAGTTACGCCATCGCGGGCACGCTGGCTGATCCGACAGCAAAGCTGGGCAATTACGCGGTGACCTCGAACAACGGGACACTGACGGTGAATCCGGCAGCGTTGACTGTAACGGCGGCGGATGCAACGCGCGTCTATGGCGACGCGAACCCGGCATTCACGGGCACGATCACGGGGA
>DASTPO010000525.1:0-4953 GCA_035762225.1 Candidatus Angelobacter sp. | reverse complement strand
GGCAGAAGCACACGTGGAATTTCAGGTACGTTTGATCGAGGCAACGGCGGCGAGCTTGAAAGATCGATCAGCTTTTCATCACGCTTTGCTGGATCTCGATCCTGCTGTGCTGCACTGTCCCGTGCCGCCGCCATCCAGAGTCTATGTACACGCCTTCAGCTATGCGCAGACTCAGTTGCTTCCAATGCTGCGGCGGATCTGGCCGCTGCCTGACGATCTGCCGCATGCAGCCGGAAACGGCGACTTCGAGCGAGTGAGAAGCTGGTTCGATGCCGCCGGTGTGCCTGCCCTGGGCGACCTTGCGAATCACTTTCCCGCGAACGATGAATGGATCCGCGCGAATCTGCAGTGGGGCAGGCCGAGTCCTCAGCAGGTCCTGGATACAGCACTGGCCTGGGCGGTGATGAACAACCATTTCGAGATCGCCGGCTTTCTTCTTGAGCATGGAGCGGACATCAACACGGACTGGAGTTCCCACGAGCCCGCCAGCATCCTGCATGAACTGGTATGGCACAAGAATTATCAGGCTATGCAATTCCTCATCGACCATGGTATCGACATGACGACTCGCGATTATCGCTGGGACGCCACCGCCGTAGGCTGGGCAGCTGTGCCTGCGAAAGACGAGAAGATGGCGCAGTGGATGCGTGACGCGCAGCAACGGCGGGAGCAGGCATCGGGCTGAGGGCTGAAAGCGATCAGGAATGAATGGCCGGCGCGTTCTGGGGAGACCGGGGAGTTGCCGGCGGTTGCTTGCCCCTAGACGTCAAACACTCTATACGGGCACGGCGGCTCCTGCGCGAGCAGCAATGAAAGGGCCACGTTGTGCACCGGGACGCCGCCGCTGGTTTTCCCATCGAGCTTGCCGTGGTGGGCATGCCCGTGAAATGCCAGCAGGGCCTGATGGCGGTCAATTACCTCCGCCAGTCGTGAGCTGCCGAGGAAGGGAAATATCTCCGGGCGTTCTCCTTCCACGGTTTCGCAGATGGGAGCATAGTGCGTGACGATCACGATCTTGGGCGTACGCAGCATGGAGAGAGCGCGCTCCAGCTTCAGGGTCTCATCCAGGCCGGCTTGCACAAAGGCTTTGATTTCCTTTTCCCCGAACGCGGTGAGCACGCCGCGGCCAAATCCGCCGGGAAATCCTTTGGCGCCTGCAAAGCCTACGCCATCGCGCTCATAGCTGCTGCCATCCAGGACCTTGATGCCCTCGGCGGTCATCATTTTCATCAACTCTTGTTCCTGGCCGCTTTCATAATCATGGTTGCCAAGCACGGCGACAATGGGAATGCGCAGCCGGACCAGCGCGTTCAGCAGGGAGTGCATTTCTTCAGGCTTGCCATAGTTGGTGAGGTCGCCGGCAATAACCAGAACGTCGGCTTCTTCGCGCACGTGTGCCAGCGGATCGCGGATCCGGTCATAGCTCTGGGGGCTGAAATGTATGTCCGCTGTCGCTGCTATTCTCATAATGTGGACTGGGCCAGTTTCAAGCTGACTCAGTCAGTATCAGTGCCGACTTGCCTGCGGCAGAGGTAATCGCGATAGCGATGAACCCGGCCCGAGCCTAGGCTGCCTCTTCCGTCCGGCGTTGGATCGCCTCCGCTTTTTCGCGCTGCTCAGCGAGAATATTTCGCTTTCCCCACTCCGCCACGTCGATGGCGAACATCTTGTCGTCAATCAGGCTGCCGCGGAAATCCACTCCCTTATTCGGGTGCGCCAGCTCAACGGTGAAGCGCTTCAACAACTCATCCCATATTTCCTGGGGAACGAAATCAGTGTTTGCCGGATAGATGTAATGGTAGAGAACCAGGCACCAGAAGAGCATTTCCCAGTGCTCGCCGATCAGGCTCATCAGGCGCTGCCAATCGAACTTGCCGCGCGTGCCATAGATCACATGACAGATGTCAGCGCCATCAAAGCGCTCGCGCCTGGTCACAAAAACTTTGGAGGCAATCAATTCTTCCGGCGCCAGCACGCGTACTGACAATCCGAAGACCTGGGCACGGCTCGCATGGCGGATCCACGAGTAATCCACCCGCAACACGGCATTGCTCATGCCTGTGATCAGGTCAACAAAGTAGCCGTCGCGCCTTGCCTTGGCCAGCCATACCGGGTCTGTGACCTCGGTTTCAAAACCGTGTTTCTCCAGCAGGCGCAGCGCGCGTGCCACCTCGGAGGCAGGCAGGAAAAGATCAAGATCTTTGGTGTCGCGCCAGATTCCCGTGTGCTCATGCAGCGCGAACGCGCCGGAGATCACAAAGGGCACATTGTTGCGTTCCATCAGCGTAATCACTTCGCGGAACAATGATTCCTGTTGCTGGCAAAACACCGGAGGTTCTGACGAGCTCACCGGCAGCGCTTTTTCCAGGTCGTCTGGCATCACCGTTTAGATGGTCGAACACCCGTCCCAGTTGTTGAACTACACTGGAAAATGAACAGGGAATGAGGCAGAGCTGGATCGAAATTATTCACCGCAGGCATCTATATTTATTCAGATATCCGCGGTTTGGCAGGAGGCATGCATGGCCCGGCAGGAATCGATGATTGAGGTTGAAGGCCGCCAGATCAAGCTTTCCAACCTGGAGAAAATCCTTTATCCCAAGTCCGGCTTCACCAAGGGCCAGGTCATCGACTATTACGTTCGCATCGCGCCAGTCTTGCTGCCCCATCTGGCGGACCGGCCGCTCACGCTCAAGCGCTATCCCAACGGCGTGGATGGGATGCATTTTTACGAAAAGAACTGCCCTTCGTACCGGCCTGACTGGATGCAGACCGCCAAAGTGTGGAGCGGTGGGAACAACAAATTTATGTATTACTGCGTGGTTGCCGATCTGCCCTCGTTGGTGTGGCTGGGCAATCTCGCTGATCTCGAGTTGCATACGTCTCTTTCGCGTGCTCCCGAGATGCAGCGCCCCACGGTGATCGCCTTCGATCTCGACCCCGGCGCTCCGGCGACCATTGTGCAATGCTGCCAGGTGGCTATCTGGGTGCGCGATATTTTTGCCCGCTTCGGTCTCGAGGCCTTTGCAAAAACCTCCGGCTCAAAAGGCCTGCAAGTCTACGTCCCGCTGAACAGCACAGTAACCTACGAACAGACCAAGCCTTTTGCCAAAGCCATTGCGCGGCTTCTGGAACAGCAACATCCGGATCATGTGGTTTCTGACATGAAGAAGGCTCTGCGCGTGAACAAGGTGCTCGTCGACTGGAGCCAGAATGACGATTTCAAGACCACGGTTTCGGTATATTCCCTGCGGGCGCGGGAACAACCAACTGTATCGACGCCAGTTAGCTGGGATGAAGTAGAAAATTGTCTGAAGAAATCCGATCCTGAACTGCTGGTCTTCACTTCAGACGATGTGATCAAACGGGTCGAGAAATCCGGTGATCGGTTTGCGCCCGTTCTCAAGCTCAAGCAAAAGCTGCCTGATTTGCGGGCCCTTGATGAGAGTGGAACCGGCGCTGCAGCGCCGGCATCGCGCCGCACCACTGCGCCGCGAACAAAGAGGAAAACTGTAACTGGCTCGCGAAGGGCCGGAGGTCCGCGCAAACCCAAAGCAAAAGCTCAATGAAATTGGCCCATCCCTTGATGCCTGGGGTTACCTAAGGGATAGCCGGATTTTGTCCATTACGGCTCTTGGCCATTGACCATGTTCGTGCCCGAAACATGCTGCATTCGAGAGCTCGAGGGCATCAAAATAGGGCATGGCAGATCAGGCTTTTCAAATCGCTTCGCGGCTCAAGCATCTGACCACAGAGCTGCGTACTCTGGAAAGCGAACTGAAGTCGGGAGCGGCCTCGGACGCCCCTCTTTTGCAGGAATTCCGCCACGCAGTCGACGATATACGCATGGCCGCCTGGACCGCCAGCGAGCTGCAGAATGCCCGCCCGGAGCGCAAGCAGGCCCTGGCTTCTTTCCTGGCCGCGGAGCGCATTCGCCGCTTTGCCGAGATGATACGCGACCTTACGCTCGATCTGGAGCACCAGGACCTGACCTGGGAAAGCGGAGGAATTCAGCCGTTGTTCGATTCGGTTGCTGTTTTGCAGTCCCGCCTGGACCGCCTCATACGCGAGCATCGGTCCGCCTTCCGCAACCTGAAAGATGAACAGGGCTAGATTATTTGGTTGACTGGCGAATTTTCCCGGGATTTGCGGTGCCATCGCAGGTGTGAGCCCGTTCCGCCGATCGCAGAATTTTCGGTTTGGCGCTCGCCGCCACAAAGCTGTGGCATCTCTTGCAATAAGAGGCGATGAGAGACGGATGCTTCGACATGGGGGTGTGCGTGAAAGCCATGACGCGAGTCAATTAGGGTGATTTTTGGGTTAGTGTATCTGAAAAATCAATTGTCGCAGAAATGCCATTTTCTGCCATCAGGGAAATCCGTTAGGTCGTGCGTGGACAAGGCGCCCGCAGTAAACCTAACGACGCAAAACACTTAGCGCCACACGTCGGCCGATCATCAACGCATCGCACCTTCCGGAACTGCTGCGCCCTGTCTTTCCGGCCGATGACTCTCCACCAGGCTGTTGAGCGCCGCCGTGACGCCCCCGGCCTTGTGCGGGACATCCGCGAGGCGCAATCCCATCTCCACGCCGCTAAGGGTTCCCGCAAGCATGAGATCGTTGAAGTGCCCCAGGTGACCGATGCGGAAGACCTTGCGCGCCAGTTTGGCCAGGCCGGTGCCCAGCGACATGTCGAAGTTTTCCAGAATCATCTCACGCAGCTTGTCGGCATCATGCCCCTGCGGCATGAGTACCGCGGTGAGCGAGCTGGAATATTCCTTCGGCTCTTCACACAATACCTCCAGCCCCCACGTCCGAACCGCCGCGCGAGTGGCCTCAGCATGCCGATCATGCCTGCGGAATACATTGTCCAGCCCTTCTTCATGCAGCATGAGCAGGGCCTCGCGCAGCCCCCAGAGCAGGTTGGTTGCAGGCGTATAAGGGAAAAAGCCG
>DASTPO010000524.1:0-11488 GCA_035762225.1 Candidatus Angelobacter sp. | reverse complement strand
TTATCAGCGGCGTTCGGCCGCAAATCGCGCAGACTATTGTGCACCTTGGAATTGACCTTACCCAGGTGATCACCAAGGCCAAGCTGGCTGATGCGTTCGCCATCTGCCTGCAAAAGAGCGGTCGCGCGGTGACCAGGGTTGCCCGTCAAGCCAAGGCGGATGAAGTCGCACAGGGTACAGCCGGGAAGGCGGAATAAATGGAACGTATTTCAATCCTGCGCATGGGGAAATTTCTACTGGTGACGATCCAGGTGGATATGCACGATCGCCTGGCGTTGCAGCTTCAGGACGACCTCACGCAACAGATTGCTGACACCGGCGCTACCGGAGTGCTGATCGATATTTCCTCCCTAGAAATAGTGGATTCTTTCATCGGGCGAATGCTGGCGAATATCGCCGCTATGGCGCGCGTTTTGGATGCGGAAACGGTGGTGGTGGGGATGCAGCCGGCGGTGGCTATTACCTTGGTGGAATTGGGCATGTCGCTGTCTGGCGTCCGCACAGCCCTGAATGTGGAATCTGGCATGGAGTTGCTCTATGGGCTTCGTGGCAGCGAGCGCCTGGAGCCGGGTGATGACGCCATTGAAGGCTGAGACCCTTCCTATCCAGAACTCATCGGATGTCGTGCTGGCCCGGCAAAAGGTGCGTCAGTGGGCCGCGGAAATAAAGTTTTCTCTGGTCGATCAGACCAAGCTGGTCACGGCGGCCAGTGAACTCGGCCGCAATACCCTGGACCATGGAAGAGGCGGCCACATGATCATCGAGTTGCTGGAAGACACAGGACGCCAGGGCATACGGCTGGTTTTTGAAGACCAGGGGCCGGGAATCGCAGATATTCAGGCTGCTCTCAAGGATGGTTTCACCACCGGCAACGGAATGGGCCTTGGCTTGGGCGGCAGCAAGCGGCTCGTTAACGACTTTCATATCGATTCAGCCCCAGGCAAAGGCACACGCATTGCTGTGATTCGGTGGAAGTAAATGTTCCGGTGTGTCGTAATTCCTCTGGCAGATGGAACGTCAGTGGGCGAAGCCCGGCGGTCGGGAATGGATCTTGGTTTATCGCTCGGCCTTGATGAAGTGAAGAACGGTGAACTGGGAATCATCATCACTGAAGCAGCTCGAAATGCCGTGCTCCACGGCAAGGAAGGGCAACTCGTGGTCGCCGGCGAAAGCTCCAATGATGCAGTGAACATTGACATACTGGCGCTCGATCGCGGGGCGGGGATCAAAAATATTTCCCGCGCCTTTGAGGATGGGTATTCCACAGCCGGAACCCCCGGAACCGGTATGGGGGCAATTCGCAGAAAAGCTGATGTAATGGACCTATTCTCCGGCGCCGAAGGCACCATTGTTTTGGCCACAGTCAAGCAACCTGCCAGAGCCGTCACGGCGGGAAACCTTGAGCTGGGAGTTATTGTAGGCCCATATCCGGGAGAAACCGTCTGTGGCGACGGCATCGCCTGGAAGCGGGACCCGGAACGGACTGCGATTTTGGCTGTGGATGGTCTCGGACATGGGCCATTCGCGGCTGATGCGGCTGATGAAGCCATCAGGATCTTTCACCAGCACGCATTGAAAGAGCCTGGTGAAATACTCGATCGGGTCCATGATGCGCTCAAGAAGACGCGCGGCGCCGCCGTTGCGGTAGCAGAAATTCGTCCCTCGGTGGCCACTTTGACCTATGCCGGAGTGGGAAATATCGCGGCATCTATATTGTCCGGCACTCAGTCGCGGAGCCTGATCTCACACAACGGAATCGTAGGACACCACATGCACCGGATCCAGGAGTTCAAGGTGAATTGGCCCGAATCCGGAATCTTGATCATGCATTCTGACGGCCTGCAACATCGTTGGGACCTGGCCAAATATCCCGGACTTGCCATGCGGAAAGCTTCGCTGATCGCCGGTGTTTTATTCCGCGATTTCCGCCGCGGCAAAGACGACGCCAGCGTTGTGGTGGTTAAGGAGAGAACCTGAAGTGATGACCCTCTACACGCTTTTGCTGCGCAATGAGCGCGATGTGGTACACGCGCGGCAGCAAACGCGCGATATTGCCGCACTCCTCGGCTTTGAGAACCGGGAGCAGATTCGCCTGGCCACAGCCGCCTCGGAGATGGCCCGCAATGCTTTCCGTTACGCTCGCAGCGGAAAAGTCTCGTTCAATCTCTCGGCAGAAGCTCCCCAGGCGCTGGAAATCTTCATTTCCGATTCAGGGCCCGGCATCGACAATCTGGACGTAATCATGGAAGGCCGGTACAAATCGCAGACAGGTCTTGGAATTGGCATCCTGGGCACCAAGAGGCTGATGGACAGCTTTGAGATACAGAGCTCCCCCGCGGGCACGCTAGTGAAAATGAGAAAGCAGCTGCCGGAGGCAAAGTTTTTCACCAACAGCAGGGCTCAGGAAGTGGTCCAGAAAATCAAGTCGAGGCAGCCGGAAAGCCCGTATGAGGAGATCGAGCGCCAGAACCAGGAGCTGCTGAAAACGCTGGACGAATTACGCAGGCGACAGGAGGAACTGGCGACTCTGAACCGGGAACTGGAAGATACGAACCGCGGTGTCGTGGCGCTGTACGCGGAGCTGGATGACCGGGCTGATTATCTCAAACGGGCCTCGGAGATGAAGACCTCTTTTTTCTCCAACATCTCGCACGAATTCAAGACGCCTCTCAATTCCATTATTTCTCTTTCGCGGATGCTGCTGGAACGGATTGATGGCGATCTCACTCCCGAGCAGACGAAACAGGTGAACTTTATCGCCGAAGCTTCCAGATCGCTTTCTGAAATGATCAACGATCTGCTCGACATCGCCAAGGTCGAAGCCGGCAAAGTCAAGGTGCGCATTAAGACCTTTGTTCTGGAGGAGTTGTTCAGCGCGTTGAAGGGAATGCTCAAACCGCTGCTGGCCGATAACTCTTCGGTTGACCTGGTTTTTGAAGATACAACCAGCCCCACAATTTTGCGGACCGATGAGGGGAAGGTCTCACAGATCCTGAGGAATTTCATTTCGAACGCCATCAAGTTCACGCCCCAAGGTGAAATCCGCGTTGCGGCTTACCAGACCGGCGGGAACGTGATTTTCTCTGTCACCGATACCGGGATTGGCATCGATCCAGATAATCACGAGCGTATTTTTGAAGAGTTTATCCAGGTGGAGAACCCTTTGCAGGAGAAGTATCGCGGCACCGGGCTGGGACTGCCGCTCTGCCGCAACCTGGCAGCCCTGCTGGGCGGGCGAGTTTGGGTAGAAAGCGAACTTGGCCGCGGCTCCAGCTTCTTCGCCGAAATTCCCATGGTCTACAAGGGCGAAGGGCCATCCGCAGTGGACTTGCAGGCGCGGGATTTTAATCGCCAGCCGATTTTGTTGATCGAGGACAATGCGGAGGCGTTCGCCATGCTCGAGCCGCATTTCCGCGAATCGGGATTTCAACTGGTCCACATGGACACTCTGGAGCGCGCCAGCCGCTGGCTTTCCCAGCACGATCCAGCTGCCATCATCTCCAACCTCTACCTACATGGTTCGCCCGTCGGAGATTTCTTCAAAAAATATCGCAAGAGCGTGAAAGCTGACCGCAAGGCTCCACCACTGATAGCGGCCAGCGATTATGATGACGCCTCCATGGCATCCTTGAACGGCGCGGACCTCTTCTTCAAGAAGCCGTATGTCCCGCAGCTTCTGCTCCGCGATGTGCGACGTCTCGCTGACAAAGAGCAGCCCAAGCAGATTCTTGTGCTGGATGACAACGAAATTTCCCGATATATCCTGCGCCAATTGCTGGACAAGCCATGGATCACCTTGATTGAAGCACGGAACGGGCAGGAGGGCCTGGACGCGGCTGCGATGCGCCTTCCCGATGCCATGATTCTTGACTTGATGATGCCGGGCATGGATGGCATCCAGGTTTTGGAAAAACTCAGGGCGCGCCCGGAAGCGAAAACGCTTCCGGTGGTCATCTACACCTCGAAAGGTCTCTCAGAAGGAGAACGTCAACGCATCGAAGCCTTGAACGCGGGCATTCTTTCGAAGAATGACATCTCCACCACGCTCGATTCTGAAAAGATCCTGAACACCCTGGCGGCAAAAGGCTTCGCAAGACCGGAGATTCGCTAAATGGCGCGAAGTTCCAAACTGCGGGTTTTACTGGTCGACGACCGGGGAGAGAACCGTTACGTGCTCTCGCGGATTCTTCAAAATGCGGGTTTTTCCGTGGAAGAGTGCGCGACCGGAATGCAGGCCCTCGACATCGTACGAACACTGCCCGACGCCGTGATTCTCGATGTCAAGCTTCCTGACATTTCAGGCTATGAAGTGTGCCGGGGCATCAAGTCTGATCCTGTCACCAGGAGCGTGCCGGTATTATTGACTTCAGCGGCATTTGGCCAAAATGACGGACCTTCCGAGACGGCCCGCGCCGGAGCGCAAGGATATCTCATCCACCCATTTGTCCCGGCAGAGGTGGTGGACAAGGTGCGAAAGATCATGGAATGACGCGGACACGCCATTCCAGCGAGAAAAAAATCCCAGTGGGCAGAAGTGCGCGCGCCGCCTCCGCAGCGACGGTCGCTCGCGGTAAAAGTCCGGTTATTGCTGATTGAAGCGGGCGTAGAGCATCATGCTGGCAATCACGACCGTCAATACCGCAGAACCAGCTCCACAAATGCGAAGCCAGGACTGAATCTTGCCCATTTTCACGAGCAATTCTTCCTGCTCCTTGGCCATGTGGGCTTCCGAGTTACCCAGAAAAAGCTGGTCATCTTCGTGCATTTCCAGCGTACTGCGGTAAATCAGCAGGACAAATAAGACGATTGTCAAACCGGACCAAAGGATTACCAGAGGCGTCATCATGGAAACACCACCTTGAATTTTGGCGCCGGTCCCGCTTACTCAGATGTCGCGAAAGTCGTCGCGGCGAGGGGGTAGGTGGAACCTTAAGCGCAATTATAGACCTGCAATCGGGTGCAAAGTCACGGTTTTTCGAGAGTTGCTGCCTGGCCTGAAAGGTTGCGACCCTGGGGCCGCCTGGAGCATCCAATGGGTACAAACCTAATGGAATCAGCGCGCAAAAGATGTATAATAGGCTAGATCCCAATAGGTCAGGCCACAAAGAGGAGACTCAAAAAATGGCAACCACCACAACACCCAATGTCGAGACCACCCCGCAATTGCCAGTCAATTTGACCCCGACTGCCATTTCCAAGGTGAAGGAAATCATGACCCAGCAGAATCCAGTTCCGGCCGGGTTGCGCATTGGCGTGGTTGGCGGAGGCTGCTCCGGCTTCTCCTACTCCATGTCGTTTGAAAACGCGCCCGGAGTAATGGATAAGGTCTACACCTTTGACGGGCTAAAGGTCTATGTCGACGCCACCTCAGCCATGTATCTGAATGGTTGCGTGGTGGATTTTGTGGAGACGTTGGAAGCGTCCGGCTTCAAATTTGAGAACCCGAACGTGAAAAGCACGTGCGGATGCGGATCATCCTTCAACGTATAAAAAAGTTAAGCTTTTAATTTTTTCCAGCCTCACCGATGTGGTGAGGCTTTTCCTTTTAGTTGGGCACAGGAGGCGGCGTAGGTGTCGGCGATGGTGCTGGGTTGGCGCCGCCTGCACCTGGCTGCCCAGTAGAACCTTGTCCACCAGCCTGGGACGCGCTGGCGCCGCCTGCTCTGGGCGCCGCAACAGTTACGCCAGTGCCTCCGGACTGTTCCAGGCGAAGATCGTAAACGAAGTACCATTCGTTGTAATGGTCTTTGTCGTTGAATTCCTTGATTGCCGCCCCTTTGCTCACGCTTGCCACGCCAATAATCGCGCCACCGCCTATCGTTGGACCATTACCGATATTTTTGGTCTGTAATGAGCCATTGCTATTCGGCGGGGGCGGAGGCGGGGGTGAGGTGCTTATGCCGGGGTTGTTGGTGCTTGGATTCAGCCCCGGATTTGGGGCTGGAATTTTGATCTCCGCCTCTCCTGCGTGGACCATCTTCCAGTCCGTCTCACCCGTCATGGGGTCTTTATATTTCTTGCGCAGAAAACGGATGTGATTGGTGTTTTCCAACTGGTCGACGGAAAGTGGATATTGGCCGCCACTCTTATGCACGAAACGCTTAATCGCGGTGGCATAGTCCTTGCCGCGATGCACCAGTTCTTCTTCTTTGTCGCGCTTGATCTGTTGCGCGATGCGCGGAGCCTCCATGGCCAGCGCGATGAGTATCACCGTAACCATCAGCATCAGGCCCAGGAGCACGTAGCCTTTCTGGCTCGAACTCGCCGGTCGGTTCATGACGTTCTGGTGCTTCATTCTTAGCGCGCGGTCAGCGGTATAGGCTGACGATTATTGTTGAGCACGTCTTCAATGAGTACGCTCGTGTTGTTGATTTGAACCACCTTGTATTTTCTCTCTACGATATCGCCCTGCCTGGCGATAAAGACTTCTCCTTCATCAGCCAGAAAGATTCTCTTGGGCTCATTCGGTTTGCTGGCAAAGCCATAAAATTTCAACAGAATAGGGGGCGGCGGCGGCGTTGGCGTTGGAGTCGGAGCCTGATTCGGCCCCATTGGGACACGCGGACTGGCAATACTGGTTTCGATCTTGGGCTCTTCCATGCGGAAGATATTCCTGCCATTTTCGTACTGTATTCTTTGGCTGCGGTCCAGGATTTCTCTGCCGTGGAATCTGGGATCAATCGTGCTATCGGCCAGCGTGGTCTGATTCGCGCCAGCCGTTTTGGCCTGCGATCCAGCCCTTGAGCTTGCGGTAGAAGAGGCGGAACTGGTGCCGAAATCTGCAAGGTTGTAGATCCCCACCATAAGGGCGATCGCCAGCAATGCAATCATCCACCGCACCTGCTTCTTGTTTTCCGCACCCAATTTCACTTTGCTATTTTCTCCTCTGGCGATGCTGGTCCTGGTTTCTCAGCTTGCCTGTCTCAAAAACGTATCGCATTTTATCTGGAGTGTCACCGCGCCGCCTTCCGCGCTGCTGAGCGAGATCTGGTCGATGATGAAGACCAGTTTGTCCTGCTCCAGGGCGTTGATAAAGCGCGCCACCTTCGCGTACTCGCCCGTCACCGTGGTGTCGATGGCAAACCGCCTGATGTCAGGCAGGTCCGCCTTGTCTTCGCGTTCTGTGCTTTTTTCCTCGACATAATGGATCCCCTGGGTGGTGGTCACGCCATTTTCCTGCATCAATTTCTCCAGGTGCTGCGAGATCTGGGAAAACTGACTGGGGACGTTCTGCTCGTAGAATTTCTTCACATCCACTCTTGTGCCATCGAGTTTAGCGGCGATGCCCCGGAGAGGGCGCATCTCGCGTTCCATTGCATCGGCCTGGTTCCTCAGGCTGGACTCCCTGTCCGCCATCGCAGAAGCGCTGGATCCGGGTAGCAGCAGATATCCGATTAACACCAGGTCCAGGATGCCAAGGATGGCCAGGATCGAGATGTATCTTTTTCTTGTGACCGAGAGTTCCTTGTTCACAGTCCCTCCCTGTTGCTGCCCCGGCCCTGTGATGGAGAAGCGGGACTGTAAAAGGTCACAATGTCGAACTTCCAAAGTTGCGCGCCGCTCCGCTGGTCTTTCACCACGCCTTCGGCATTGATGAGCGGCCCACGGAAACGCTCGGATCGTTCCATTTTCTTTTGCAATTCCAGGCCATTGTCGTGCGTGTCGCCCAAAACCACCAGAGTCAGTTTCAAGCGATGGTCTTGCGTGATCTCCGGGTGCACGGAACTCAGATAGGCCCGGGCCGGCATGATTTTTTGCAGGTCATTGAAGAGCTGTGTCCACGACAACTGGCGCCGCGCGATCTGCTTGTTCCAGTAATTCTTTTGCTCGTTCACGTCGTGGTTTTCCGGACGGTTGGAAATCGCCTCCGCTTCGGCGCGTTCCTTTTGCAGGGAGGCAATCTTTTCCTGATGTTCCCGGATCTTTTCTCCGGTGCTGGCGGAACTGGCGTGGTTTCTCCAGGCCAGGCCGATCAGGACCAGTGTAAATACGGCAGTGGCGGCAATCGCCGTGCGCCAGCGCGTGTAGAATTGCCGGACTGCCTCATATTTCTGCGATGCGAGATTGATGTTAAGGCGCATTATCCCAGCAAAGCCCCCGCAATTCCCGCCATTGCCGCCGGCAGAAAATTCTCGCCGCTCAAGTTTTGTTCGGGAGAAAGTTCCGGCGCGAGTTCCTCGACTTTGGCTCCCGTGTGCTCCTGCAATAGCGGCCCGACCTCTTGTAAATTGGCGATACCGCCCACATAAACCTTCTCAATGTGCGCGGCAAATGTGTCTTCAAAGAAGACGATGGAAGGCAAAACAGCCTCCGCGAGTTCAGAGGCGGAAACATTCACGCCTTGAGGATTATCCAGCGAGCGAACCAGCCGCAGCTCCTGGCGCTCGACGGCGGTAATGGTGATGTTGGTCGGTTCGACTTTTAAAACCAGAGTTGGACGCTCGCCTTCCACCAGTCCCAGCGCAGCCAGCGATGCAGGGAGAATCACCCCGGGAGTGTACCCGGCGGCACGGAACACTTTTTCGTAATCTTCAATCACGTCGCGCGGAGAGACGGCCGCGACCACGCGAAGGTTTCCATTGCTGCGCGTCGTTTCGTAGGAGATCACTGCCCGCTCCACATCAAAGGGCAGAGATTTTTTGAGGCGAAACCGAATGACTTGCTCGGCTTCGTCCGGTTTGGAAGGGAGTGCCTCAAAATCCAGCAGCACCACGCGGATGGCGACATCGGGCAGCACCACGATCACATCGCGCGACTTTCCCGCCACCGCGCCCAGAGCCCCGTTTAGGGCGGTGCGCAGGGCTTCTGCGTCCAGCACATTTGGAGCATTCAGGCCGGGCGCGACAATTCCCGGACCGAGACGCCGGCCGGTGAAGACCTCCAGGCGGGACGATTTGTCTGCCGCACGCGCTGCGATCACGCCCTCGGGCGTAATTTCACAAGCCAGTCGCGGCCGCGGTATTTTCTGGTTCGAACCTGCCATGGTTATCTCGTAGTCTCGATGAACGTTACCTTGTTGATCTCTTTCATTGTGGTTAAGCCGGCCTTCACCCGTGCCAGGGCCGAATCACGCAGGAACTTCATGCCTTCTTCGTGCGCGGCCTTGCGGATCTCTGAGGACGGACGCTTCTCCAGAATCAGCTCGCGAATACGGTCGGAAAGGTCCAGCAGTTCGTGGATTGCGGTTCGGCCGTGATATCCGGTCCCGCCACACTCGATGCATCCCGGGCCGTCATAGAAGCGAACGTCGCGCCATTCAGCCGGCGCCAGGCCGAAGTTTTCCAGGTCCTCGTCGGAATATCGCACCGTGGTTTTGCAGTGGGTGCAGATCATCCGGACCAGCCGCTGGGCCAGGACGCAGTTGAGCGCGGAAACAAAGTTATACGGCTCCACTCCCATGTTCAGGAAGCGTCCCAGCACGTCAACGACGTTATTTGCGTGAACGGTGGTAAATACCAGGTGGCCGGTAAGCGCTGACTGGATGGCAATCTGGGCGGTTTCAGTATCGCGGATTTCGCCCACCATGATCTTGTCCGGGTCATGGCGCAATATGGAGCGCAAGCCGCGGGCGAAGGTCAGGCCTTTCTTCTCATTCACCGGAATCTGCGTGATGCCGTGAATCTGGTATTCGACAGGATCTTCAATGGTGATGATCTTATCTTCGTCGGTCTTGATCTCATTCAATGCGGCGTAGAGGGTGGTGGTTTTTCCGCTGCCCGTAGGACCGGTGACCAGCACCATGCCGTATGGCTCCAGGATGTAGCGGCGGAACTTGCGCAGGTCCTCTTCGTCAAAGCCCACCACGTCCAGGACCAGGTTGCGGAACTTCTCGCTCATCGACTCCTTGTCCAGCACGCGCAGCACGGCATTTTCGCCGTGAATGGTGGGCATGATGGAGACGCGGAAATCGATCAGCCGCCCGCTGTATTTAACCCGGAAGCGTCCGTCCTGGGGAACGCGGCGCTCGGCGATATCCAACTCGCTCATGACTTTGATACGGGTGATGATCGTGGAATGGTGCTCTTTGGCCATGGGCTGCATGGCCGGCTGCAGCACGCCATCAATGCGGTATTTCACCACCACGGAATCGCTCTCCGTTTCGATATGGATGTCACTGGCGCGCTTCTGCAGCGCGGTAAAAATCGTGGTATCCACCAGGCGAATGATAGGGCTGACGTCGGCATCGGTAGTGCCGGTAATGCGGTCGATCGTGATGTTTTCGTCGCCCGTTCCTTCGTCTTCGCGGACCACGTCCAGCACGAAGCCTTCACTGGCTTCTTCCAGCACGCGTTGCGACTGCTCCGTCTTTTTCAGAATGTCGCTGATCTGTGCCAGCGTAGCGACCTTCGTCTTGATGCGGCGGTTGAGCAACAGGCCGATCTCGTCAATCATCATCAGCTTGCTGGGATCGGCAATAGCAATGGACAACGTGCTGTCGTTCTGCTCCAACGGGACAAAGTTATAGCGGAACATCAGGTCCACCGGAACGGTTTTGAACAGCTCCGCATCCAGGTGGTAATCGCGTAAATCGATAAATTCGCAGCGATAACGGGCGGCCAGATCGCGAGCCCGCTGCTCGCTGCCCTCCGGGTGTCCGTTAATCGGCGTGTTGCTTTCCATCGTGGTCAGGTTCTTTTGTTCCATAACATCCTACTGCTGTACCTGCGCCCCCAGCGAAAAGATTGGCAGGTACAGTGACAGCAGCACTAAGGCCACAGTAATACCCATAAAGATCAGGATCACCGGCTCGATCAGTTGCATGGCTGTCGAGAGGGAATTTTGAACGTCTTCTTCATAAAATTCCGCCACCGAGTTCAACATCGATGGCAAAGCGCCGGTGGATTCGCCTACTTCAATCATCTCAATCGCCAGATCAGGGAAAAACTCGGTTTCCTCCAGGCTGAATGAAAGGGAACGCCCTTCCCGTACGCGCCGCGCGCCATATTCCACATTGCTGGAGATCTTGAAGCTGTTGATGGAGTGGCTGGCTGTTTCCAGAGAGGGAACCAAAGGCAAACCGCCGGTCAGCAGCGTGGAGAGCGTTCTGGAAAACATGGCAATCTGGTACTTCATCCATATTTCGCCAAAAAGCGGGAGCCTGTAGCGAAGCGCGTCCATAGCCTTGGAGCCTTTTTCCGACCGCACCCAGACTGACAGGAAGAGCGCCAGCGTCACCGCTCCACCAATGATGAGGTAGTAGTAGTGCTGGATGGCCCGGCCGATGGAGAGCATGAACACGGTGATGGCGGGCAATTTGGCGTTCAGCGTAGTGTACAAGTCGGCAAATTGCGGTACCACATAGGTCATCAGGAAAGTGAGCATCACGCTCAAGGCGAGGATCAACAGTGCCGGATACCACAGCGAAGAAATCAATTTCTTGCGGAAGGTCACGGTAATTCGCTGAAAAGCGATGTAACGCGACAGGACCTCTTCCAGATTGCCGCTTCGCTCGCCGGCCAGTAATGTGGTGGTGTAAATCTTGGAGACC
>DASTPO010000523.1:0-7346 GCA_035762225.1 Candidatus Angelobacter sp. | reverse complement strand
GAAATGCCTGCGTTACGGGCAGAACACCAAGGTCACTTGCTGTTTTTATCGCTTCCGGTCATCCTTTTTGGGTTACCTAGGCGGCACGGCAGAGCGGGGTGGAGATAAGGCTTCCTGCGGATTTTTCCTGAAGCAAACTTGATTTAAACTCATCTATTGAACGGGACAGGCGTCTTTCCAGGTGCGGCGTTGATTTATGAACGGTGAACTTCGTCTATATTCTATTTGCGTGATCGCTGGCGCCGGAGTCATCTTTGCTGCCTCGGCATGGATGCGCAAGCGTCGTAAGACCCCTGACCAGCTGGAGCGCGAGCGCCGTCTCCGCATCAGCGAGACTGGCCGCATCACCGACGGCACCGTCATCGATGTGAACGAATTGAACGCCAACGGCTCCGGCGAGCTGCAGCTTCTGATTTATCACTACGATGTTGCCGGCGTCAGCTATGAAGCTTCTCAGGACGTGAGCAATCTTCGCCACCTGGTCGACCTGCATTCCTGCCGCGCGGGCCTGATGACCTCCATCAAGTACGATCCAGGCAATCCGGGAAACTCCATCGTGATCGCGGAAAACTGGACCGGCCTCCGCCACTAATCGCATCGATTCAAGCCATGTGAATTTCTGTCGTGACTTGCTTGTGCCGCACTATATCGATAAACATCGATATAGTTATTTCATACCCAGCGCTTCAACGATGCGATCAAAGTCTTCCAGCGATCCGTACTTCAGGATGATCTTGCCTTTGCCTTTGCGGTCCAGTATCTCCACTTTCACACCCAGGGACTGTTCCAGGCTTCTCTGCGCTTCGCGTACGTTCGGATCGATCGCGGCCGCCGGCTTCTGCTGCTTTTGTTCTTCCGGTTGGGGATTCAACAATCTGGCTGCGAGTTCTTCGGTTTGGCGCACTGACAGGTGTTTGTCCATCACCTCGCGGGCAGCCCGGTCCAGATGTTCTGGAAATCCCACCAGGCTAAGCAAGACCTTCCCGTGGCCAAGACTGATGACTCCAGCTTCCAGTGCGTCCTGCAAGCCGTCTGGCAGTTTCAGCAGCCGTATGAAATTGGCGACGCTGGCCCGATCTTTGCCGGTGCGCGCGGCAATCTGCTCCTGGGTGAGATTGAACTCACGGCTCAAACGCTCAAACGCCCGCGCCTGCTCAATCGGGTTCAGGTCTTCACGCTGGAGGTTTTCAATGATGGTGATCTCCATGGCTTGCTCGTTGGAGATCTGGCGGACCACCGCGGGTATGGTGGTCTTATTAGCCCGCCTGGAAGCCAGCCAGCGCCGTTCACCCGCGACGATCTGATAACGTCCGGCGGCGGCGGGTCGAAGCACGACGGGTTGAACTACGCCACTGGCTCGAATTGATTCTGTCAGCTCGTTCAACGCTGCCTCATTGATCTGCCGGCGTGTCTGATACGGATTGGGATCGATTAATTCGAGAGAAATCTCCTGCGAACTTCCCGCAGCTTGGGGCGACGGCATCGTGATCGTGATGGGAGTTGGAGCAGGTCGAGCCGGCAAAAGCGACTCCAGGCCGCGGCCCAGGCCCTTGCGTTTGTCATTCATCATGATTCATTCACTCTCTTCAATTCGTCGGTAATGGCCGGCGCGTCTCCTTCTTGTGCCGTCGGAAGCGGCTCAACTGATTTTAGCCGTCGACGCTCCATTAACTCCTTGGCCAGCCGAATATAGCTTTCCGCTCCGCGGGAGCGCACGTCATACAGCAGCACTGGCTTGCCGTAGCTGGGCGCCTCCGCCAACCGAATGTTGCGTGGAATGATGGTTTCCAGAAGCTTGTCGCCAAAGTACTTCTTCAGCTCTTGAGTAACCTGCTGGGCCAGTATGGTTCGATCGTCATACATGGTAAGAACCACGCCCTCGATCTGAAGCTCAGGATTGAAGCTCTGGCGTAGCCGCTCAATCGTGTCCAGCAGCTCGCTTACGCCCTCCAGCGCAAAATATTCGGCCTGCATGGGAACCAGCACGGAGTCGGCAGCCACCAGAGCATTGAGCGTCAACAAGTCCAGGGCAGGCGGGCAATCGATCACGATGAAATCGAATTTGTCACGAATCGCGCCTAAAGCATTTCGCAGGCGAAATTCACGGTTTTCCGCCGAAACCAGCTCGATGTTGGCCCCGATCAAGTTTTTGTGGGATGGAATCAGGCCCAGGCCTTCTAATTCGGTGGGAGCAATTGCTTGTTCGGCAGCGGACTCACCCATAAGCAGGTGGTATGTGCTGAGGCGACTGGGATCACGCTGAAACCCGAGGCCGCCCGTTGAATTGGCTTGGGGATCGCAATCGATCAGGAGGCACTTGACTTCGGCAGCGGCAAAGGATGCCGCAAGGTTGATGGCAGTGGTTGTCTTTCCCACTCCACCCTTTTGATTGGCTACTGCAATGACTCGTCCCATGGGGGAAACGGCTCTTTCAAGCCATCTCGACTCTAAACGAAGGTTCAGTGGATAGGCAATGCCGCAAATTGGTGCAGCTGTGATGTTCCACGTGGAACAAAGGCTCGTTCTCTCCAGGCTTATGTTCCACGTGGAACACGCTGTTTACCATCATGGTTACTATGACCACAATTCCCACTTTATCGCCTCTGAAAGCCACGTTCAAGCCAACATTTCGCGCAAATCAAGCCGAGCTACGCAGTTTCATCCCACTTTTACCATTGATGTACTCGGTACCGTAGCCTTAGTCAAAAACTTGCAGTCTCCAAAATCGAGAACATATTCTATCAACTTGGCCAACAATATTTCCCACTGGGAGCTGACTTCTTGAGATTCTATAGCCTGGTATCGACCAGTTCGCTCGACTTTTCATTCATTCCCGCTCCACTGTTACCTTCTTGATTCCCAATAGAACTATCCGCTCAAGAGATTGCGGAATCGATACCGGTTCGTCCCACTCCACCGTCTTCCCCAATGCCTTGGCCCGGCCCACTTGGGAGGTCCCAATCATAGCTGCCACAAGACCCCCTGGGACCGCCAATCCTATCGCTACCGGGAGGGTCTCATCAAACTTCTCGACCGCCCTCGCGGTTACGGCGTCTCCATTCCCTGAATAGCCCTCAGCCCTGCCACCAAAGACTTGAACGTTCTTCAGCTGCAACGCAAAGATTACTTCCTTCAGGAAAGTCGATTTCTTCTGGTTTGCCTCGATGAGCGTCACTTTTGCGTCGGGCATAAACATGGCCACCGGGATTCCTGGAAAGCCGGCGCCGGATCCCAGATCAATCACGCTCCGCGGAGCTGCTCTGTCCTGGATGATACTGGCGGCAAAAAACGACTCCCCGAAATGCCTGGTCACAATCTGCTCGGGATCGCGGACCGCGGTCAGGTTGACCCGGGCGTTCCACTTGAGCAATAGATCGATATATGTCGATATATCGCGCAGCCGCATGGAATCAAGGCTGGCGAAGGGTTGCAACAATCGGCCGATGACGGCGATGTCCATCCACTCATCGTAAATCAGCGCTCTTGATATTTGCGCACCGTGCCGCCCTGTGCCGGCAGATCTGCCAGCAATTCGGATACGGTTTTCTTGAGCACTGGATGACGCAGGTCAGGCGCAATTTCTGCCAGTGGCTCAAGCACAAAGCGCCGCTGCTGTATTCCCGGATGCGGTACGGTCAACACCGGCGTGTCTATCACCGCATCGCCAAAAAACAGAATGTCAATATCAACGGTGCGCGGCCCCTTGAGCTCCGTGCGTGATCTGCCCATGGCCTGCTCCAGTTTTAGGGCATCGCCAAGAAAGGGCTCGGGTTGCAGATTGCTTTCCAACCTTACCGCGCAATTCACGAACCATGGCTGCAGGCTTGTAACCTCCACCGGTTCAGTCTCATAGAAGCTGGATACGGCGATCACATCTCCCAGATTTTCCAGGCGGCGAATCGCGTCACGCAGATTTTCTGCTCGATTTCCCAGATTCGAACCAAGCGATAGATAGACCGTCTTTTTCATCTGTCCTTCTGCGTGCAACCTTAGATCGAAAGTGCAGCCCCTTGTTCTGTGCCAGTGCCGTTACGTTGGTTACTTGGCCGTTCGGCGACACATTGGATACCTTTAACGCCATGGCTCTGCAGGCGCTTCTACTCAGCCGCGACCCCGAGGTACATCGTACGATACGCCGGGTTCTTGACGCGGCCAACATTGATCTTGATCTCTCCAATGAGACTGACCAGGCCCGTCATATCCTCATGCGGCGCAAATATGACGCGCTTCTGGTGGACTGTGACGATATGGTCAACGGTCCTCTCGTATTACGGGAGCTACGTCAGGGAAAATCCAACAAGAGCTGCATCGCCTTTGCTTTGGTTAACGGCAAAACCACGATCCAGCAGGCTTTTGAAATGGGAGCAAACTTTGTCCTGGATAAGCCTATCTCTCTGGAGCGCGCCACACGCAGCGTGCGCGCGGCCCAGGGCCTCATCATGCGGGAGCGCCGGCGTTATCATCGCCACCTGGTCAAAGCCACCGGAGCTATTCTGGTGGACCAGGGAGCCGAGCTTGCCTTGAACGTCACCAACATCAGCCAGGGCGGAATTTCCATTGAATGTTCGCGCAAGCTGGATGAAGGCGGCGCAGCTCGTGTCCGCTTGAACCTGCCAGGAACCAGGCGCTCGCTCGACATCAAAGGAGAAGTTGTGTGGGCCACACCAGAAGGCCGGGCCGGGATACGCTTTCAGGTTCTGTCAGCTGAGGCGCGCAAGGATCTGGACGCCTGGCTGGAAAAACGAACGCTGCCTCTGGGCGGAGGAATGTTCATCAACGCCAGCGGCGTTTAGGATCTACGCTTCCCGCGAGCTGTGCGCCGCGGCAGCCTCAATTCCCATTTCATCTTGATTTTGCCATGGGTCGGTAGTCTCTTCCCATAGAGTCTTGTCTTTCAGCAGGCGCGACACCAGTGCGGTGTGCATGGCGTGTCCGGCGCGATCGGCAACGATTCGCCCGATGATCTGCTTGCCCAGCAATGCCAGATCGCCAATGAGATCAAGCACTTTGTGCCGGACGAACTCATCCGGAAAACGCAACGGACCATTCTTCACTCCGGTGGGCGTAAGTACGATGACATTTTCTTCGGTGGCCCCGCGAATCAATCCCATGTTCTTCATGGTCTTTTCTTCGCTCAGGAAACCGAATGTTCGCGCCGCCGCCAGTTCCTTGCGGTACAAATCCTGTGACAGATCGATCTCAAACGACTGCTCTCCAATCGGAGGAGCAAAGTTGATTTTGTAGGCCACAGCATAGCCAGAGGCAGGATACGCGGCGATAAACTTGTTCCCGTCACGCACCTCAATCTCACGCGTGATGCGCAGATATGTCCTCTTCTTGCGCTGCTGTCGCAGGCCTGCGCCTAGCACCATCTCGACAAACGGCCTGGCGCTGCCGTCCAGGATTGGCAGCTCAAGGTTGTTCAACTCCACGATGGCGTTATCGAGCCCAATGCCGATAAACGCGGACAGCATATGTTCTGTGGTGGAGATAAGGACGCCTTTTTTCTGCAGGCTGGTGGCATAGCTGACTCGGGCGACATTGCGGCCAATAGCCTCGATTTCGAAGCCATCGAGGTCAACACGGCGAAAAACAATGCCCGTACCTGCTGGCGCAGGCGTGATTCTCAGCGTTACCGGAGCCCCGCTGTGTAATCCCACCCCCTGGCATTCCACCGGGGTTCGAACTGTCTGTTCAAATGGCAAGTTATTCCAAGCAAACAGATTACACCGCAGCGGGAGCCGCGAGATGTTGTTTTTTTGCCACAAACCGTGGCCTGTTTACTGCCCGAGAACCTACTCCGACTTGACTGGATTGATCTTAGCCACGGCGGGATCGAACAGCGAGTCTGCGGGGTGGGTATTGTAGGTGATGTTGAGCGTAATTTGCTGGGAAAGCGTTTCACCGTTCCGATGAATCACCGTCATGCGCGGCGTATTGATGCCCTGAATCACCTTCCAGTTACCGAAAATCATCGATTCTTCGTCCCGGTCCTTGTATCTGGGATCACGGATGCTGAATCGCTTTTCCAAAGGTAGGTGCGAGTCGGGAGAAATCAACAAAGTCACGGATTCGTTTTGGGCGTTGATGATGGTGATTTTTTCCGCCATCTGTCCCTCGGAAATGCTGGGCCCTTCGTCCAGCAGTAAGATCCCGGGTTCCTTCAGCCAGGTGCGAACCACGGTTTCCAGCGAGTAGTGGCGTCGAACCAGTGCTTGCTTCAGTTTCTCGTCCTTCGCCGGATCCAGCATGCGGACCCCTTTGTAGGTTACTTCGTACGCGCTGTCTCCCAGGTACAGCTCCACGATGTCACGCTGCTTGGTGATTTCAATGCGATCTTTGTCCGGCCACTTCCAGTATCGGAAATAAAGGCTGGTACCTGCCAAAGTTTCATTGTGGAAGCTGCCGGAGCGGCCTTCAAGGTAGTAGTCCTGCACGTTCAGGTAAGCCTGTCCGCCCAGCGCCTCCACCATCTGATCAAGCAGTGCCTTGGCCTTTTGCTGGTTGGTCTGCGCGGAATTGGCAGGCTTTGCCGCAGGCGTTTCCTGGCCAACAACCGTGGCCAGCAGGAGACAAAGAACGGCGATAATTCTCATGGATCTATATTCCTTAGATGCGCACTCAACCAGAGCAGCTGCCCTGTTCTAGCCTGCCAGCACGGCTCCGCCGTTCACATTCAGAATCTCGCCCGTGATAAAACCTGCGTGGGGCGTGCATAAAAACAACACTGAAGCCGCTATTTCGTCCGGCTTGCCCGCGCGGCCCAGCGGAATGGTGGCAAAAACGCGCGGACTGATATCCGGATCGTGCAGCGCCGGCGCCGCCATGTCAGTTTCCACCCAGCCTGGCGCCACGCAGTTCACATAGATTCCATCGCGCGCGAGTTCGGTGGACAGCCCTTTCACCATGCTGATGATCGCCCCTTTACTCGCGGCGTAATCGCAGTGGAAGGCCTCACCGCGCTGACCTGCGGTAGAGCTGATCAGCACTATATGGCCTCCAGACTTCTGCTGCTTCATCCGGGCAACGCCATGTTTCACCAGGCCAAAAAGGCTCTCCACGTTGATGGCTTGCGTGGAGCGCCACTGTTGGTCGGACATTTGGTCCACCGGAGCATCCTGGGATGGCCAGACACCGTGATTGCCCACGATAATATCCACCTTGCCAAACTGCCGCACGGCCGCATCGATCAATGGCTTGGCTGAGTCGCTGGAAGATAGCTCCGCCCGCACCGCCAGGCACTGTCGGGGACCGCCGCACTCTGCAGCCAGCTTCTCCGCCACCCCGGCGGCCTTTTGATAGCTGAAGACAACGCGCGCGCCTGCCTGACAGAACATGCGCACAAT
>DASTPO010000522.1:0-3818 GCA_035762225.1 Candidatus Angelobacter sp. | reverse complement strand
TAATCGATGAGGTGATCGTGAGCGCGCTTTCCCAGGAAGATGGGAAGACGCGGCTGTTGTCCCTGGATAGCTGGTTCCATCGGCTGGCTTTGCAGGCCATTCTCGGGTTGATTGCCTCCAATGCCGACACCGGCAATGTTTCGCTCGATGCTCCCGCCGGCATACAGAATGTGACCGGCAGCGATGAAAGCGTTTTGCAATATCACCAGCCGGATGACAGCCTTCCGGAAGAAAGTGTGATTCGGGACCGCAGCGTGCCCACGCCGGAAGAGATCATTTCCGGCGACGAGATGGTTGCGCAGCTCGACCTGGTGCTGGGTGAAGTGCATGCGCATGACCGCGAGGCGTTCGTTCTCTACACGCTGGAAGGCTTCACTGTGGATGAGATCAGCCGTCTCGCCGGCCGGTCGGCGGACCAGGTAAGGGAATCCATTGACCACGCCCGCACACACATCCAGCAGAAATTGCCGGCGCAGAACCAGTTCCGTAAAAGCCTGCTCCATCACTCGCGTGTTGCCTGATTGCAGCGCTTCCCAAAGGAGAAATTTGCAGATGATTACGCGTGAAGAAATTCGCCAGCTTGCGCAAATTGAGTCCCCGGCAGGATGCGCCATCAGTTTTTATTTTCAGCCTCAGACCCCGCTGAACAAATCGCATCGTGAAGAAGCCATCCTGATCAAAGACATGGTTCGGGAAACACTGCGCAAAGCCGAGCGAAACGGCAATCATGCCGCGCTGCGCGATGACCTGGCCCGGGTCCTGCAGATTGCCGAAGGTCTGCATGGCAACCATTCCCGCGGCAAGGTGATCCTGGCTTGCCGTGACAACAACATATGGAAGGAACTGGATGTTCCGGCGCGGCTGGGACGTTCACAGATCACGGTCAATTCGCGTTTTCATCTGCGGCCGCTGGTGGAGGCGTATTCATCACTGCCTGGCGTCTGCATCGCGCTGGTCGATCGCAAGCGGGCGCGTATTTTTGAGCTCAAGGAAGGCGAGATTACCCAGAGGCCGGAAATCGAGCTGGGACCTTCGCCGCATGTGCCGCGCAGCGACGGGTTTCAGGGTTATGAGGCCGGCCATCGCGAGCGCCACGTGGAAAACCAGGTGGTACAGCATTACAAGATGGTTACTGAATCGCTGCTCCTGCTGCACAGCCGGGACGAGTTTGACGCGCTCATGATCGGCTGCCATGACGAAGCGTGGCCCGAAATCGAATCGCAGTTGCACAGCAGCCTGAAGGCGCGCTTGCGTGGACGGATCATGGTGGACCCCATGGTTGCAACCGCTGAAGAAGTCCGCAGCAAGGCCAACCAGATGGTTCAGGCAGCATTTCAGCAGGAACAGAAAAAGCTGGTCCAGCAGACAGTCGGTGAAGCCCAGCGCAACGGCCTGGGCGCCATCGGCTTTCGCCACGTGTTAAATGCGTTGGAGCGCCAGGAGGTGCAGACCCTTCTGGTGGCCCGCGATTTCAAGGCAGAGGCCGTGGAATGCCCCAACTGCCGCCACCTGGATACGCGCATGGTGAAGCACTGCGCCGTGTGCGGCCATGATACACGCGAACTCTCCGACGTTTCCGATGCGCTGGTGGACCTGGCCTTGCGCAACGGCGCTGATATCCAATTCGTGGATGGCGATCCCGAACTGGAGAAGGCGGGAAAAGTTGGCGCACAACTTCGCTTCCGCGCCGACCAGAACACCGCGGAAAAAATGGCGGTTTGATCCGGACGCTGGCAAATGCTTTGCAACGCGCCCGCTCGTTTGCCTTTCGCCTGGCGCTAGTAGCCTGCTGGCGCATCTGATATGCTTCTGCGTTTCGCCCCACACGAAAGCGAGGCCCTATGAAACGCAGAGATTTTCTTTCCGGACTGGCGGTTACCTCGGCGACCATCGCCGCCGGCCAGGGCGCTAAGCGCGCTGACCCGCAAAAACAGAATAAAGACAACCTGAAGGTGCCGCGCACCTCGCCGGCGAAAAACATACTGATTTGTTCGCGCAACGGGTACGAATATATCGATGCAGGCTACGAAAAATTGCGCGGCGGCGCAGACACGCTCGAATCTGCGATTACGGTTGTCAGCGGGCCGGAAAATGATCCCAATGACGATAGCGTCGGCCTGGGCGGCCTGCCCAACGAAGAAGGCGTGGTCGAACTGGATTCCTGCTGCATGCACGGCCCGACGCGCCGCGCTGGTTCGGTGGGCGGCGTACGTGACATCAAGAATGTGGCTTCCGTTGCTCGCGCTGTCATGGAACATACCGGCCACGTAATGCTGGTGGGCGAAGGCGCTACGCGTTTCGCCGTTGCCATGGGCTTCCCCAAAGAGAACCTGCTGACCGAACACTCGCGCAAGATATGGCTGTTGTGGAAAGAGACGCACTCCAACCAGGATTGGTGGGGTCCTGGGCTGGCCGATCCCAACTGGAAGCCGCCCGCTCCGCTGCAATCCAGCGCGCTGGAAGACCAGCCGATGCATGTGCAGAAAATGTATGCCGCAGCCGCGGACCTGGGCATCGCGCCGGAGGACCGCATGGACGCGATCCACAAAGTGCTTTATCCGCCAACTGGAACCATCAACTGCTCGGCGCTGAACGAAAAGACCGAGATGTCCAGCGTGACCACCACGAGCGGGTTGGCGTGGAAGCTGCCTGGCCGTTGTGGCGATTCGCCCATCATCGGCGCCGGCTGTTATTGCGATCAGGATGTAGGCGCGGCGGGCGCAACCGGCAGTGGAGAAGAAAACATCAAGGTGGCCGGCGCGCACACCATCGTGGAAAACATGCGCCGCGGCATGTCACCGGAAGAAGCAGGCCTGGACGCGCTGAAGCGTATCTCGCGCAATTTCAACGACGATATGACCAAACTGGCCTACGTGAGCATGTTCTATTACATCTTGCGCAAAGACGGACAGTACGCGGGCGTGTCATTGTGGTCGAACGCGGGAGAGAAGGCCCGTCAATATGTGGTGCACGACGGCACCAAACGCTATGAGACCGCCAAGTTCTTGTATCAGGGTTCGCCCAAGGACTGGCCGCCGATGCCGCGATTACCCAAAAGCTGATTTCAGGGCCTGCCTGGTTCCTGCATCGATGCATGGCGGCGTGGGCCGGTCGCGAGCACTGCGGCTGGCTGTGTAATTTTCAAGAACCGCAACACCGGCGCAGCCATAAACGTGGTTACCAGGGCCATGATCACCATCATGGTGAAAAGCTGTGGAGAAAGAATGCCCAGTTCCAGGCCCGCATTCAGGATCACCAGTTCCACCAGGCCGCGCGTATTCATCAGTACGCCCAGCGCAACGGAGTCCTTCCATTTTGTGCCGGTGGCGCGAGTAGCCAGCGTGGCGCCGAAGAATTTTCCGGCAATGGCGACTGCGGTAATCACCAGCGTCAAAATCCAGACGCCTCGTCCCGCCAGCAGATCAACGCGGGTGCGCAGGCCGGTGAACGCAAAAAATAATGGCAGCAGAAGGGCCAGGGCCAGAGACTCAATTTTCTCCACGGTCTCGGGAACCATGGAGGAATTCCGGGGCATCATCAGTCCGGCCATGAAGGCCCCGAATAAGGCGTGCACTCCGAGTTTCTCTGTTGTCCAGGCACAAGCCAGCAATACAAGGATGAGGGCAGAGAACAATCCGGCGTGCAGGCCATGTTTCTGGTAAATCCTCTCGAGCAAAATTGCCCCGCGACGCACGGGAAAAAGCATGGCCAGGACAAATAAGACCAGGCCCAGGAATATCAATGAGACATGGCCCCAATCGTGGGAGGAGCGGGCGATGGCGGTGAGGATGGCGAGCAAAAGCCAGGCGCTGACGTCG
>DASTPO010000521.1:0-6133 GCA_035762225.1 Candidatus Angelobacter sp. | reverse complement strand
GCCCGCATGAGTGAGATCATTCCCAAACTGGACCGCAAAGGACAGCGCGGGCACGCAATTGAATGCCGCATCAACGCCGAGCACCCGGAAAAATTCACGCCGTCGGCGGGCAAGATCAAGACGTTCCATATTCCCGGCGGGCTGGGGGTGCGCGTGGACACCGCGGCTTACGCCGAGGGCGTGATCCCGCCCTATTACGACTCGCTGATCGCGAAGCTCATCACCTTTGGAAAGGACCGTGGCGAGGCCATCATGCGCATGCAGCGGGCGCTGGAGATGTTCATTGTGGAAGGAATCCATACCACGATTCCTCTGCACCGCCAGATCCTGGCCGATCCCGAATTCCGTGCAGGGAACATCGACACCAAGTACGTCGAGCGGCTGCTGGCGCGGATTCATGAAGAGCGCGAGAGAGACGCCATCGTCAGCGCCTGAGCCTGGCACGACAACAATTCTTGGCCGAATTTCTTTTTTGCGATCTCGAGAGAAGCTTCTATCGACAACACTTTCCGGGATCGCGCGGGTTTTTCCTGCCCACATTTTGAAACTCAGAGCACTTCCAAAGCATCTATTAACGTTAGCCAAAAAAATTAAAACAGGAGGCGAGGATGACGATTACATTCGCAGACGGCGCACAAATTGAAGTAGCAGCAACGGCCCTTGATGACTTCCTGCGCCACGATCTGAAATGGGCAGAGTTTGTCCATGGCCGTGCATCTACTAGCGAACTCAAGTGCAGGAAGCCGCTCCCAACGGTGAAGGCGATCAACGCAAAGGTGCATCCGTGCCCGTCGGGCAGCTGTTGATTGCTGCGTGTCGAAATAAATTTCCAACCTTAGTTACACCTGCAAATACTGATTCAGCTGGAAGACTAGAAGGATTTCTTAGAACGCGCTAATACTAAAGCTGCGATCAGTAGCCCTGCTCAATAAAAATGCAAGTTCCGGAACGGATTCCATAAATAGCCCCAAACAGGTACTCTGCTGCAGAATCATAAAGGCGTAGCTTTGTTCGCACTACTAGATGAAGTGGCAAGGAACTATTTGGAGTTGACAGGATGAAAATGCATTAAGAAAACTAGTTGAGGCAATTCGTTAGCAATTAACGGTGCGATCACCTTACTACTGCCTAGCCAGGTGTATAGTACGTGGACTTGTGCCAGGTACAACGCGAAGGACACTTTCTCAGGAAGGATGAGATCCATGAGGAACCTGTCCCTGCAGTCCCCCCTTCGGCAAGTCCTCCCGCTGTGCACCATCTTGCTGATTGCGTTCTCTTTTCACGGAGCGTTTGCCCAGTCAGGCACTACTCCAAGCGCCAACTGTCATGTGACCGACGCACAATTCACCTCGTGTTCCGGAGGCGGAGTTGAGTGGTCAGATGTACAGCCGGTAGCGTTTCCAGCCAGCAATAGTTTCTTGTACGTCAACCAGGACCCAGGCAGGCAGTTCATCTGGCTGCTGTACGATTTTCCATTTCAAACGACGCCCATCTCTGCCACCGATTCAGTCCGCATCAGCTTCGATACAGTTGAGTCAAATCCATCGGGAGCAGGACTGGAGCACTATGATATCGACCTGTTCGGCAACGGACAGATTCAAGTCAACGTGTTCGGACAGCCGGAAGATCCGGGTAGGATCGCGGGCGCTGTGGGATTTCATGCTTCACCCAATTCTCCGATCCCACACCTGATCGCGGAGCTACAAGTTCCGTTGACGCCCGGCGTGCCGACGACCTATTCACCAGACCCGATTTTCTGGGGAGCAGCGCCGCCCGCACCTCCGCCACCGCCGCCTTGTCCCACAGAGGCAGGCAAGAGCCTGACGACGTGCCAGAAAGCCGCGTATCGCACAGCCAGCCAGTGGTTCACATACTCGGGAATCGCGCTGGGCACGGCGTTCGGTATCTGCGCGCTGTTTACCGGCGGCGTTTGCCTGTCAATTCCGATCAGCATTCTGCTCATCGGCGGCGCGGGCGCGTTTGGTGCAGGAGGATTCTATGGCGCCGACAAAATCAACGATCCTCCTGACCCCAACTTCATGGTGATTGACCAACCGCTGGTGGTGCCCATTGCTCCGCCGGTGCAGACAGACGCCTTCACACCGCAGGAGGTGGTGGACGCCATCAACGCATTGTTTGCCAACCAGGCACAGCAGTTGGCCCTCGACAGAGCATCTTCCACCGCGGTGAACCGGGCCGCGGGTGCGCGTGCCGCCGGCAACGCATTCTGGGTACAACAACAAACGCAGGCGTTGCAGGGATTCCTGGCACAGGAAGCTCCTATCTACGCCGCACAGCCACAACTCATGGCCAATCTGGCGACGGCAATGCATGCCGCCGGACTGGAACTCACGTTCACCGAAGACGACGTTCGTGCCTACCAGGCCAGTCTGGCTGCGCACGGCTTGCCCGCTCCGATCAGCCAGATCCTCACGCAACAAGGAGTCGACAGCGTGGGTCAGGCGCAGGTCCTGCAAACACTGCTGGCGCTCGATCCGGGCGTAGCCGCGCAGCAGGGCGTTGGCCGTTTCCCATTGAGCCTGGCCGATCCCACCGGTGCTGATGCTCTGCAAGCGCTGGGAAAAACACTGAACCAGGCCGCACCCACCGTGGGCAACCTGATTCCGTTTATCACCACAACACTTACCGGCGACTACACTGCCGCGGGCGTGGGCCTGCGCGGAACATCGTCCGGCAACATCACGCTTACGGGAGTTCCCGCCGGTGCGACCATCCAAAATGCCTACCTCTATTGGGGCATGCTGGATGACGGCGAAGAATCTTCTCTCAGCAATCTGAACCTCAACGGCCAGCCTGTGCTGGGGACGCGAATCGGTCACGGCCCGGACACTTGCTGGGGACGCACCGACAGCTTCAGTTACCGTGCTGACGTCACGCCGCTGGTTACCGGCAACGGAACCTATACGGTTTCCGGCGTTGCCACCGGAGGCCTTGTCCTGGCCGAAGGAGCTGCCCTGGTGGTGATCTACAACGACGGCAATCCCAACTTCAGGACCGTAATGCTCTCTGACGGCAACGTGGTTCTGCCCGCGGTCTTTACCGGACAAGCTACCTTCGGCGGCTTTACCGCAACAGCTCCTGTTCTTGCCAAAACCACTTTCCTGGTCGGCGACGGACAGGGGTTCGGCAATCCCGGAACCTTCACCGGCAGCCTGGGAAGCCTTACCTTTAACAATCCCTTTGTCGCCAGTGATGGCCTGTACTGGGACACCAAGACGTTCGATGTTTCGTCCGTCATCTCGCCGGGATCGAATCCGGCCGACGCGCAGATCCTTCTCTCTTCTGACTGTCTGCTCTGGCCGGCGCAGGCGTTTTCCGTCAGCAGCGCAAAACCCACGCCGGTGCAGGCAACGGCTGCCGTGGTAAAAGCCACCACTGACGCCAACACCGCCATCAATCCCCGCTCACTGGATGCGGCGAACAATCCTTCCATCACTGACCGGATCGCTCTGATTGTGCAGAGCCGGTTCATTGAGAACCCGGGCATCGATCCCGTTGCTCTGGCGACCCAGTTGGCCAACAGCGTTCCGGCGGCGTTTCTGCCTCCGGGCGGCGCGCCCGCCGTGGTCCAGGCTGTGTCCGATCAGGTCATCAAGCCCACGCCTCGAAGCGCCGACGTTACCCCGCCGACGATCTCCATCATTTCACCCACAGCCACGGCGTACACGCTGCGCCAGGCGGTGGCTGCCAACTATAGTTGCAGTGACACGGGCTCCGGCGTGGCTACATGCACCGGGCCGGTCACCAGCGGAAGCAACATCGATACCGGTGCGATCGGCGCCAAGACGTTCACGGTGAATGCCGCGGACAATGCCGGCAATACCTCATCGCAATCGGTGAACTATAACGTCGCCTACGGCGCTTGCTTGCTGTACGACCAGACCCACGCGGCCAAGAGCGGGAGCACGATTCCCATCAAGTTCCAGCTCTGTGACGCTGCCGGTAATGACGTTTCCTCGGCATCCACCATCGTCAATGCTGCGCAGGTGGTCATGGTTTCCACCAATGCCAGCTTTACCGTCGACGACGCGGGCAATGCCAATCCTGACAACAACTTCCGTTTTGACGGCGGCCTTGGCCCCAACGGCGGATACATCTTCAACCTGCAAACCACGGGTCTCGCTACCGGGACTTACGTGCTCACGTTTACTGCAACCGGTGATCCCACCACCCACACCACGGAGCTGACGTTCCAGGTGCGGTAAAGGGTGAAGGAAGGGGCCTTGAGCGATCAAGGCCCCGTTTTTCCGCCGCCATTTCCCGGAGGACAGATAAAATTCACGCCATGAACAACCGCATCGTCTCCGCGCTCCTGTTTTTCTCGTTTTGGATGTGGACCATCCTCGGGCTGCTCTTTCTGCTGCGGCTCCATTATTGGATTACAGGCTCGGTGTGCCTCGCCCTGGCTGCGTTGTCTCTGTTCAATGCCCTGCGCTTCCGCAAAAGACTAGCAGCTGAGAAGCTCGCAGCTGAAAGGCCGGCGTCAGGCGCATCCACCGCGGAGCCAGGAAATCCCTCGGCATCCTGAGGCCATCGAATCCACGGGTCCACTCCCGGCTCCCCCTCCCGGGGTATCCCATGTCATCCCAACCCATCCCAGTTTGGCGTGGCTTTGAAGAGTTTCTGGGTTCCAGGCCCTCCCAAGGAGCCAGGAAACCCCTCGACCATCCTGAGGCCGTCGAATCCACGGATCCACCCCGGCTCCCCCCTCCCTGGGGTATCCCATGTCATCCCAGCCCATCCCAGTTTGGCGTGGGTTTGAAGAGTTTCTGGGTCCCAGGGCCTCCCAATTTCCAGAAGTCACCCCTCCCCCTCCAACCGTTAATTATGATTTTAAAGTGGTTATCGCGTGCTTGCCCAACGAACCATGTTCGACCACGCTCAGTATGGCGAGCCAGTCCCCCGGCAGCTAGTCAAAAGCCATTGGCTTGAATTGCCGTGCCTCGGCTGATATTTGCTTTTCAAAGATCCAGAACGCCTCCCGGCCCTGGGGCGGTGTTAGAGGATAGGGCTTTTTCAACGGAGAATCAATAGCGAAATAGGCCATCCGGCGTCGAGGTCAAGTTTCCATCGGTTCAGTTTTTCGTACAGTGTCCCAAATGCTTTCAGCCGCGAGAACATCGTCGCCGGATCTTAAAGATTGGCCTTTCCGCCTGCGCGCCAGTTGCTTCCTCATACGCGGATGTTCGCGCCGCGTGGTCCATGTTTCTCCTGGCACAACGTTGAAGGTTTTATTTTGGCTTGCGGGCGGCGGCAATCGACTCTTTGAGCGCGGCGGCCATGTCAGCATCTTCTGTCATCACATGCGCGGGCTTCGCCATGTGTGATTCGCGTCCCAGCCACGCGCTCACCTCCGCGCGCTCCGCCACCGTGAAACGGCCCTGGCGGCGCACCGGCATCCCCTCGCTGGCCCAGCGATGCGCCGTGGCCACGGGTATACCCAGATAGCGGGCGATGGCCGTCCAGCCCTTGAGTTCTCCCGCAGCCGGCGCAGGTTTTTGCTCCCGCGCGGTCTTCTTTGCGGCTGCCGCTTTCTTATTCTTGGGCTTCACAGGGCTCATGTTTGTCGATCGGCTTCAATTGTCGACGGGCTTCAATTGTCAATGGGCTTCAATTATCTCCGAACCGGCTAAAGCAGCAAAGTGAACCCGGCGCGGGCGTGAGCGCTAGCCGCAACGCCATCGAAGCCTGTAATCACGCATTTGGCGCATTTGTGCCTGCTCCGCTTCGTGGGGTCTTGAACTGCTCTGTGGCAACGCTCGCTCGCCGTCCCGCGCGTTTCTTGCTCCCTTTCGTACTTGATTCGCTCATGCCAACCCGAGGGGGCGTCGCACACCTGCTGATCAGCGGCGATTCGGCTTTGAACCCGCAGAAGTACTGCGCGCGTCTTTTGCGCGTGCGCTGGAGTAGGGGACGATTGGAACCGGGCTGGATTTCGATGGCGAACCATCCCGTCTCTGCAGTCCCTCGGTTCGTCGAAAAAAAATTCGGGGACCCCATGCCCCAGTCCCGCGCAGCGGGACGTGCAGAAGTACTGCTCGCGTCTTTTGCGCGTGCGCTGGTAGGGGACGATTGGAACCAGGCTGGATTTCGATGGCGAACCATCCCGTCT
>DASTPO010000520.1:0-6232 GCA_035762225.1 Candidatus Angelobacter sp. | reverse complement strand
GGAACGAAATGGATTTCTTTCAGCTGGAGACATTTCTGGCGGTGGCGCAGACCGGCAGCTTTTCCGCCGCGGCCGCACAGGTGCGCCGCACCCAGCCGGCGGTAAGCCAGATGGTGCGCAAACTGGAAGAAGAAGTTGGCGAGCCTCTGTTTGACCGTTCCTCACGCGACGGAATGCTTACCGACGCGGGCAAGGTGCTGGAAGAATACGCGCAGAAAATGCTCAACTTGCGCCGCGAAGCGCGCGCTTCTCTGGAAGAGCTGCGGCAGTTCCAGCGCGGGACGCTGGCCATTGCCGCCAATGAGTTCACCGCGCTCTACCTGCTGCGCGTGCTGGAAGAGTTCCGGCGTTTCTGTCCGATGATCAAGATCGCGGTCCATCGTTCCCTGGCCAGTTCGATCGCCGACCAGATTTCCGACCACACCGTGGAAATTGGAGTGCTGTCATTCCGGCCGGAGAGTTCCCTGTTGCAGTCAGTTGCGGTCTTCTGCGACCAGTTGACGTTTGTGGTGCCTCCGGGCCATCCCCTGGCCAGGGAGAAGAGCGTGAGCATACGGCAGTTGGGAGCGGAATCGTTTGTCGCCCACAATGTGGTCTCACCCTATCGGATGAAGGTGCTGGAGGCGTTCAAGCGGCACAAGACGCCGCTGAATATCGGCGTGGAGATGCCGACCATTGAAGCCATCAAGCGCTTCGTCGCCGCCGGCAATGGAGTGGCGCTGGTCCCCGGCATCGCTGTCGAGCCGGAACTGGCGCGGGGAGAACTGATCGCGGTCACGGTAAAAGAGCTCAAGCTGGAGCGCAAGATGCGGATTGTGTATCGCAAGGGCGGCCAGCTTTCGCATGCAGCGCGGGCGTTTCTTCAGGTTGCGGAGTCGGTGGCCAAAAATCAAAAAGGGCAATACTTGTTCGAGCCAGACAAAAGGTAACCAGGCAAGAATTGATCGCCGGCGGGGCCAATTGACACAGGTCTTACGTTTGCCGGCCTTGCGAGCCAGGGCCTGGGTGAGTATGCTACAGGGATGGACAAGAAGCCTGCCTTCGACGATAAGAAGAACCGCTTTGAAGAAGTCATCCGGAAGTCACAGGAGCGCCGCAACGAGCTCAACAGCAAGGCCAAAAAGAAGCCCCTGGAAGACCTGGAGCTGCCGCCACGCGATGAAGAGATAGTTGAGCCGGGCGAGGATGAGCCAGAAGTCTAGCTTGCTGTTTGAAACATTCGAGTCTTCAGATCACCGCACAAAACAACGCGGCCCATGGCGGGCCGCGGCCACAGCAGTTATCTTCGCTCTAATACCTGGGACGCTAATACTTGGGCACTTTAGGATCGATGCGGTCTGCCCAGGCCAGGATCCCGCCCGCCAGGTTCTTTGCCTTGGTAAAACCAGCCTGGCGCAGGAAGCCGACAGCGCGCGCACTACGGGCGCCGGACCGGCAATGCACCACCATCTCCTTGCTGGGATCAAGTTCGTTCACCCGCCGGGGAAGATCATTTAACGGAATCAGCACGCCATTCAGGTTGCAGATCTGGTACTCATGCGGCTCGCGCACATCCAGGATGAACAAGTCCTCCCTGGCGTCGAGACGCTGCTTTAATTCTTCCACGGTGATTTCAGGCACTCCATTGCTCACAGGCTTTTCTTGTCCTCGCAATCCACAGAATTCTTCGTAATCTATGAGTTTAGTTACAGTGGGGTTGGTTCCGCAAACCACGCAGTCAGGGTTCTTGCGCAGCTTGAGCTCGCGGAACTTCATGCTTAACGCGTCCACCAGCAAGAGCCGTCCGACCAGGGACTGGCCGCTTCCGAGAATAAGCTTGATGGTTTCGGTGGCCTGAATGAGACCAACCAGCCCGGGCAAAATTCCCAGCACCCCGCCTTCGGCACAAGAAGGAACCAGACCCGGCGGCGGTGGTTCGGGATAGAGGCAGCGATAGCACGGCCCATCTTTGGCGCCGAAGACGCTGGCCTGCCCCTCAAAGCGGAAAATTGAGCCGTACACATTCGGCTTGCCGGTAAAGACGCAAGCGTCATTCACCAGAAAGCGGGTGGGGAAATTGTCAGTGCCGTCGACGATGATGTCGAAGCCGTCAAAGATCTTCAGCGCGTTCTCGCTGGTGAGCCGGGTCTCAAACGGTATGACGTTGACAAAGGGATTGATTGCCGCAATCTTCTCCGTGGCTGATTGCAGCTTGGGACGGCCCACATCGCCGGTGAAATGGATCACCTGGCGCTGCAGGTTGGTGAAATCCACCACGTCGAAGTCCACCAGTCCGATGGTCCCGACGCCAGCGGCGGAGAGATACAATGCCAGCGGCGAACCCAGCCCGCCTGTCCCGATACAGAGCACACGCGCGGCTTTGAGCTTCTGCTGGCCCTCCATCCCCACCTCCGGCATGATCAGGTGACGGGAATAGCGGAGGATTTCTTCATTGTTCAATGAGGGCAGCTCGTGGGGCGCCAGTGTGGTCGCCATGGATGATTCCTTTCTTCTTGCTATCAAGATTGTAATTTGTGCGGGTAAGCGCTCTGGCCAAAAGAATGCCGCGCGTACGGCAAGAGGGGGCGCTAGCGGCCGGAAGCCCGCATCAGCCATCGGCCCATGGCGGGCGTTGGTGCGAACGGCAATGCGGCGGAAATCATGAACTCATTATATCGCGCTAGGTGGCATAGAGCAGAGGCCGCTCACTGGCCACAATCTCTATTGGTTCGGGATGAAAGCTCTTTTGTTCCTCTGACCCCAGCAGCACAAATGACGCGGTGGTGGTTGGGACGCCCCCTTCCACGCTGGTAATGACATAAGAGCAATCGAACCAATGGGCTTCAGCCAGATCAGTGGACGAGTATTGGGGCGAGTGATTGGGATGAGAATGATAAAAGCCGATGATGTTTTCACCGCGGCTGCGCGCCAGCTTCAACGCCGCGATCACCTGGTCCGGGTTGATGCTGTAACGGTCAGCAGGGGAATCAACGCGCATGTTCTTGCAGGTCAGCGTCATGGTAACCAGGCGATGACCATCCACCACATTGCCTAAAAGGATGCCGCAGCATTCATGAGGGTAGCTGCGTTTGGCCTCCCAGCGAATCAGATCGTAATCAGCCTTGCCGATTCTCAGCATTCGGAACTCTCCTGGGAAGTGGCGGCTTCACCAGTCATCCGGCCAGACGATCGAACAAAAAGCTACAAACCTAGTGCAAGACGAAGGGGACTCATAATAGATGATTCAGAATGGGATTGCATCATCAATGCAACATTTTTTGTCATCTTTTGTCACTTTGCACCTGGTGTGGTGCACCAATAGCACCACTCACTGTGCAATCTCAGCCTATTTCAATCGTGATCTGGTTTCTAAGATGCCGATCTCCCGCCCCTGAGCCGTGTCAACCTGCGTCATTTTTCCTTGTTGACATCCGACAAGAGCTATCGTCTATTCTGTTGTCGACATCCGAGGGGTGATTCGATGGGGAACCAGATTGACCTGCTGCAAGGAACGCTGGATTTATTGATCCTGAAGACACTTGCACTGGAACCGATGCATGGCTGGGGAATTGCCCAGCGAATTCAGCAGATATCCCAGGACGTGCTCCAGGTGGGGCAGGGATCACTCTATCCGGCGCTCCACCGCCTGGAACAACGCGGCTGGATTGGAGCCGAATGGAGCACTTCTGACAATAACCGGCGCGCCAAGTTCTATTCCCTTACCCGCGTTGGCCGCAATCAACTGGAAAAGGAATTGGGCGAGTGGGAGAAACTTTCCGCCGCAATTGCTTTGGTATTGCAACAAAGCTAAGGAAAGCACCTTTCCATGAAAAGCCTAAGACATCTCTTCAATCGACCTGGACGCAATGGCGATCTGGCCGCTGAAGAAATCAGGTTCCATCTGGAAAAGGAGATTGCTCAAAATATTGGCGCAGGAATGTCTCCCGAGGAAGCGCGCAGGCGGGCCCTGATCGCGTTCGGCGGGGTGGAACAGACACGCGAATCGCTCCGGCGCATGAACTGGTCGCACCAGCTTGAGACTGCCTTCCATGACCTGCGCTACGGCGTTCGCATGCTGCGCAAGTCGCCCGGGACCACGGTTGTGATCGTGGCCATTCTTGCTTTGGGAATTGGGGCCAACGCGGCGATCTTCAGCTGCGTGAAAGCCGTCCTGTTTACCCGCTGGCCGGTCCCGCATCAGGAACAATTGATGCTGGTCCGCGAAGCTACCGCCACCAACCAGGGATTTCTGGTTTCTGTTCCCGATCTGCAGGACTATCGCCGGCAGCAGACCACTTTCACGCAGCTATCCCTGTGGCTGGGCCAATCCATCAATCTGACAGGACGAGGCCATCCGGAAAAACTGATTGGCGCTTATGTCTCCGACAATTTTTTTGAGATGCTGGGCGTTAGCGCCGCCCAGGGAAGAACATTCCTGCCTGCCGACGATCTGCCCGGCGTCGCGCCGGTTGCGGTGATCAGCTATGACGCGTGGCAGGCCCGCTTCGGCGGCGATCCAGCACTGCTGGGTGGCAAACTCACCCTTAATAACGAGCTGTTTACCGTGGTTGGAATTCTGCCTCGTGGATTCTCCGTGCCTGTTTCTCCCAGCGAGGTATTCATTCCAGCCAGGCATTATCAGGACTACAAGGAAGCGCGTTATGCGAAATCATTCCTCATCTTTGGAAGAATGAAGGATGGCGTCACGCAGCAGCAGGCGACCGCGGACCTTGACACCATCGCGCGACGCCTGGCGCGTGAGTATCCCCGTGACAATGCTGGGATCCACACGGAGCTGACCAGCCTTCAGCAGCTCACCACAGAAAAGTTTCGCACGCCGCTGTTCGTGTTGATGGCAGCAGTAACGGCGGTGCTGCTCATTGTGTGCGCCAACGTAGCCAATCTCCTGTTGGCGCGCGGAGCTGCGCGGGAGAGTGAAGTCGCGGTACGCTCCGCGCTGGGCGCAAGCCGTGCGCGTCTTATCCGCCAGTTTTTCTGTGAATCGCTCATCCTCTCCGCGCTGGGTGGCGCCGGTGGAGTACTGGTCACGCGGCTCGCGCTGCGGGTGTTGCAGAGGATCTCTCCAGTCGAGGTGGATCTCGATCCCAGCATGGCAGTCAACGGCCAGATTTTACTGTTTACCGTCGTGGCGTCTTCCCTGACCGGGCTTTGCTTTGGCATGATGCCGGCCTTGAGATTTTCACGAACCAGCCAGCCGGCCAAGCTGGCAAACTCCGGCCGCGCGCTGGGACGCAAGGGAGACGACCGGTTGCGATCGGCCTTCAGCGTATGCCAACTTGCCGGATCGCTTTCCCTTCTGGTGATTACCGGCTTGCTGGCAAAGAGTTTTGCCGCGCTGATTGAGACAAACCCCGGCTTCAACGCGGACCATGTGTTAACCATGGAATATCGCCTGCCGCCAAGCAAATACCCTTCACAGCAAGCTAAATTGAATTTTCACCGCCGGATGGAAGCTGAGGTGGGCCGCGTGCCGGGCGTGCTTTCCGCAGCGATCGTCCAGGGACTGCCCCTGAGCGGCAACTGGGGCGAGGTTCCACTCGATCTACCCGGGCAGGCGTTGTCAGGTGGGTTGCAACCGACTGCTCTCTCGAACGCAGTGACGCCCGAATACTTCTCCGCGATCGAAATCCCGTTGCTGAAAGGGCGGCCCTTCACCGTCCATGATGATGACGACTCCGCACCCGTGGTGGTGATCAGCCAGAGCTTTGCCCGAAAATTTTTCCCGGGCCGGGATGCCGTCGGGCAGGAGATAAAGCTGGGCGATAGCACTGAGACCACGTTGGGGAGCCGCGGGAGCAAACGGGCAACGGTGATCGGAGTGGTGGGGAACGCAAAGCAGCGCAGCTTGCGCGAGGACTTTGCGCCGCAAATCTATTTTTCCTACGCGCAGGTAACCGGAAACTTTGGCACGCTGGTGGTGCGGACGGCGGTCCCGCCAGAAGATCTTACAGAGCCGGTGCGCCAGGCGGTCTGGCGAATCGACAAAGACCAACCGGTCTGGCGGATCAGGACGCTGGATTCCCTCATCGCCAAGGATGTAGCTCCGGGAAGATTTGTCATGCTCCTGATGGCCGCTTTCAGTGGGCTGGCCGTGGTGCTGAGCGGACTTGGCACCTACGCGATGTTGAGCCACAGCGTCCATCAGCGCACCCGGGAGCTGGGTTTGCGGATGGCTTTGGGAGCCGGCCGCGGAAGCATCTTCAAGTTGATACTGGCCCAGGGTGTACGGCTT
>DASTPO010000519.1:0-2110 GCA_035762225.1 Candidatus Angelobacter sp. | reverse complement strand
GCTGGTTGATCGGTCGCAGGCGAGGGCACCTGCGGTCCAGGATTCGAAAAAAAGGTTCGGCAGGCGAGGGCGCCTGCGGTCCACGATTTCGAAAAGGCTCGGCAGGCGAGGGCGCCTGCCGATCTGCGCTCAAGGTTACTTCAACTGCCGATGAAACGTTTCCGGATCTCCGTCTCCCACGCGGGCCCCGGCCAGCGGGAATCCCGGCGACTCGAGTTTCAGAATCGATGTATGCATGTCCTGCATGGCAAAAGAAATGCGCGTTTCAGGCGCTGACCGCATGGCATAGCTGCCGTCTTCCTGTTTCAGCAGGCGTTCTGGAGCTTCGCCCAGCGGCTGGATCATCACCCGGCCATTTTCGTCGAACACGCGATAGGTCCTGCGGTATTGCGCGAACGAATCATGCAGGTTGGCTCCTACTTTATCCAGCTTGAGCACAAAGGTCCCGGTGAGTTGCTTGCGCTCCGCTTCGGAAACCGGCAGGTCGGCCAGCGTGCGCTCGGCGGCGGGCTTGGGGGCAGGCAGCGGCGGCAGGCCCAGCACGGCCCGGGAAAGCGCGCGGGTAAGAGCGTAGGCGTTCTGGTCTTCAGTATTGGTCAGCACCACCACGGTCAGGTTGTCCTCAGGAAAATCATAGAGGCTGCCGCTATAGCCATACAGCGAGCCGTGCTGCCCAATGCGGCGATGATCGTCTTCATGGTTCAGGATCATGGCAAAGCCGTATTGCGCTTTGGGGTCTTGCGGGCTCATGTGGGCTGCCGGACCTTCTGCTGTGGACATTTGCTTGAACGTCTCCGGCTTGACCAGGCTCTTTTCTGTGATCGCGCGCCAGAGCTGAAGCAGGTCGCCGACCGTGCTGCAAAAACGCAGGTCAGCGTTATAGCCCATGCTGCTCTCACGCGCCGGCATATACGTTGCGCCGATGCGCCGGTAGGGATGGCTCAGCCCGTGGACCACGGTGAAATCGTCACAATACGTGGTGGACTTCACGCCGGCAGGCCTGAAGATGTTCTGCTGTACGTAGTCGGCAAAGCTCTGGCCGGTGACGCGCTCCACGATCACGATGAGGAGCTGCATCCCGGAGATTGACCAGTCCCACTTGACGCCCGGCTCGTTGACCCATTGCTTGCCGGCATAGAGCGCCACAACCTCATCCAGCGCCTTGGGAACGCGGCTGGTGGCTTCGATGGGATCGCCCAGGTAGTGGTAATCCACAATGCCGGAAGTATGGTTGAGCAGCTGGCGGACTGTTACATGGCGGCCTTGCAGCGGGAAATCAGGAAGGTATTTGGATATTTCGTCATCGAGCGAGAGCTTGCCGCGCTCCACCTGCTGCATTACGGCTATCCCGGTGAAGGGAAGCAGCGGGCCAACAATGTGGTAGACGGTTTCATCCTGGGTCGGAACTTCCAGGCCAAGGTCGGCAAAGCCGTAACCTTTGTGCAGCAGGATGCGGTTGCCGCGCGCCACCAGCACTGAAGCGCCGACAACATGTTCCCGGGCGATGACCTGTTTGGCGATGGCGTCAAGATCCGCGGTGGAAACAGTGTTCTGCTGAGCCTGGGCGCAGGAGCAGAGAAGTGTGAAAGCTAACGTGAGAATGCCGGGCCTTACAAGTGAAGCGCGCATGGCTGGTGATTATAGCCGTAACAGCGCAGGGCGGATTGCTCCGCCCTGGCTTCTGGTTCACCGCGCATCAGTTTTTGAATGGCAGTGTGCTGCTTAGGACCCGGTCTCCCACTTGTTCTCCAGATAGAACCTGGAGAAATAATCGGAGCGGCCGCTCTTGTCAGTGAAATGATCGAAGGTCTCCACGATCAGCAGGCCGGCATCGAGATGGCCCACCACGGTGGTCTCTTTGAACGGGAAGCTGAAGGTTGAAGTGAATGCGATTGCCGGGTTGGAAACCACGTTTTCCGCAAACACCATGCCGGAAACGGTGCCCCAGTCGCTGAGCGTGGGTACGCATGCGCCAAAGCCGCGCACAACAATGCCGGTGCCCGCAACTGTGATCACCAGCTTTGCCAGGCCGCTTGTCTTCTCGTCGACATTGGTCCAGGTGCCGGCCAGGGGCTCCGCCGTGATTCCCGTCCATCCGGGTTTTGCGCCC
>DASTPO010000518.1:0-5531 GCA_035762225.1 Candidatus Angelobacter sp. | reverse complement strand
GTAGAACCTGAAGAAGAGCTTCGTGACGCGCTCAAGCGCGAACTGGAGGAAGAGCTGGGAATTGAAGCCGTGATCGGACGCAGGATCACGGTGATCCAGCACAGCTATGACGGCGGCCATGGCGTTGAGCTGCATTTCTTCCGCGTGGACCAGTTTGACCGCGAAATCCAGAACCGCATTTTCCGCGACGTTCGCTGGGTGGAGCAGCGCGAACTGGCAACCTATGATTTTCTTGCCGCCGATGTAGCGTTTGTAAAACAGATCAGCGCCGGCAACATTCTTTAGGCTTGCCCGGTCACCAGCGTCCAGCCGTACGCGATGGCCAGGCCGATCATGATGATACTGGTGCCCCAGGCAATCACATTCGCGAGCCGGGAGTTCTTGTAGGTACCCATCAGCTCGGTCTTGTTTACCAGCTTGAGCATGAAGATCAGGACAAACGGCAGCAGTATGCCGTTGGCCACCTGGGAAAAAAGGATCAGCTTGATCAGCGGAAGGTGCGGAATAAGGACAAAGCCGGCGCCCCCGGCGATGAGGAACGTATAGATCCAGTAGAACGTCGGAGCTTCCGAGAACCTTTTGTTCACGCCGGACTCCACCCCGAGGCCCTCGCAGATGTTATAGGCGGTAGCCAGCGGCAGGATTGCCGCGGAGAGCAGCGCCGCATTCACCAGTCCAACGGCAAACAGAAGCTTGGCCCATCTACCCACCAGAGGTCCCAGAGCCTGGGCAGCCTGGGCAGCGTCCGTGATGTCATGATTTCCGTGAACGTAGAGCGTCGCGGCGCAGGCCACCACTATAAAGAACGCGATCACGTCGGTGACGATGCAGCCGAGAATCACGTCCCAGCGCGAGAGCGCGTATTGCCGCTTGCCGATCCCCTTCTCCACGATGGAAGCCTGTAGATAAAACTGCATCCAGGGCGTAATGGTGGTTCCGACCAGTCCGATCAGCAGGATCACGTAGTCAGAGCTGCGGCTGACCTGGGGCACAAACGTGTCCTTGAAGGCCTGGTGCCAGTCAGGGTGGGCAAGAAGAGCGGAGACGGGATAGGCAAAGTAAATCAGCGAGCCCAGAATCAGAATGCGCTCCACGGGCTTGTAAGTCCCGCGCACTACCACGAACCAGACCAGCGCCGCGCCCAGAGGCACCACAAGGTATTTGCTGATGCCGAAAATTCCCATGCCGGAGGCCAGCCCGGCAAACTCCGCCATGATATTGCCGAAGTCGGCCATTCCCAGCACCAGCATCACAAAGAACGTAGCCCGCAGGCCGAATTCCTCGCGGATAAGATCCGCCAGGCCCTTGCCGGTGACCGCGCCCATGCGCGCCGCCATTTCCTGGACCACGATGAGGGCGATGGTGATGGGAATCAAGGTCCGGAGCAGCGCATAGCCCAGCCGCGCGCCCGCCTGCGAATAAGTAAGGATGCCGCCGGGATCGTTGTCGACGTTGGCGGTGATGAAGCCGGGGCCGAAGACGGCAAAGAACGCCAGCATCCGGTACCTGAGCACGCCAAAGCCAGCCACACGGCGCGGCATGGTGAGGTCTTTTTTGAAGAATTTCAACTTCATGAGCCACAACCCTGGTGGATCAATGAAAGCTTGCCGACAAATGGTGCATAAGCGAACGAAGGCAGCTGGATGCCGGGAGCATCACAATCAGCGTTTGCGGGAGTAAATCTGAACCTGACCGTCGCCGGCGGGGGCAGGGTCCGGGTCATCGAGCGTTTGGGCCATCTCATTGGACACTTGCATACAAAGAATCACTTCAACTTTGGAGAATAACCGAGAGTGGAAGAAAAGAACAATCTCAGCAGATGATATTTCGAAAAATATTTCGAGCGTACGCGAACCGGGCCGCCGGTTGGCCGGCCGAGGATGAAGATCACTGCCGCGCCTGGCCGCCACTCAGCGCCAGCAAGTACTCCAGCACCGCCGAGGTGAACGCGCGCGGCTGCTCCAGATTGGAGAGATGCGCCGTTTCAAGCTTGACGATGCGGGCGGAAGGGATTTCGCGGACCAGAACATCGCCATTGTCTTTCCACGGCGTGGACTGGTCACTGTCACTGCCGATGACCAGTGTCGGAGCGGAGATTTTGCCCAGCACCGCGCGGTGGTCAGTATTACGCAGCGCCGCGCAGCAGCCGACGTATCCCTGGGGATCAGTGCCGAGCAGGAGCCTGCGGGTGGACTGTGCGGCCTCGGAGTTCTGGTTGGCGGCGGAAAAGAAGCGCTGCATTACCGCGTCCGCGATTGCGGGCATGCCGCCCTCAAGCACGGCTTTGCGACGCGCATCCCAAAGCTCGGGAGTACCGAACTTTGGCGAGGTATTGGCGAGCACCAGCTCAGAAACGCGAGCAGGCGCATGCAGGGCGAGCCACTGACCAATCGCACCGCCCATGGACAGCCCGCAAAATGCCGCGCGAGGGATTTTCAGACCATCCAGCAGGCTGACGACATCCTGGCCAAGCTGATCGAGGGTGTAATCGCCGGTGGGCACGTCGGATGCGCCGTGGCCGCGAGTGTCATAGCGAAGAACCTGAAAATGGTTGAGCAGGTCTGGCATCTGCGGCGACCACATGCTGTGATCACAGCCGAGGGAGTGGGAGAGCACCAGGACCGGAAGGCCGCTCCGGCCCTCAAGCCGGTAGAACAATCGAGCGTCGCTGACGCGTAAAAATGGCACTTTTAGTCTCCCGGCTTCAGCCCCAGACGCGATGCGCGGTCTCCACAACCAGGCGCAGCTTGGCCCACTGTTCTTCCTCGGTCAGCAGATTGCCTTCCATGGTGGACGCAAAGCCGCACTGCGGGCTGAGCGCCAGATTTTCCAGAGGCACGTAGGTTGTCGCCTGCTGGATGCGGCGCATCAGCATGTCGCCGTTTTCCAGCTGCGGACGCTTGGAACTGACCAGGCCCAGAACCACCATTCTGCCGCTGGGAACAAAACGCAGCGGAGCAAAGGTCCCGGAGCGGTCATCGTCATACTCCAGCAGAAAGCGGTCAACTTTGATGCCGCCGAAGAGTTTGTCGGCGATGGCGTCATAGCCGCCTTCAGCATACCAATGGCTGCGGTTATTGCCGCGGCACAGATGAAGGCCCAGGGTCACGCCGGGCCGGCGTGCCGCGTCGAGCACCGCATTGTCCGCACGGATGGATTCATCCAGCAAATCTTTGGGTTCACGCTTCATCTCCGCGCGGATCCATTCGCGCCACTTGGGGTCGATGTAATAGGTGTAGCGCGGCGCGTCAATCTGGATGTAATCCACGCCTTCCTGGGCCAGCAGCGCCATCTCCCGTTTCATGATCTCAACAATCTCCCAGAGCAAAGCGGAGTGGTCAGGATAAAAACGGTCGGTAACGCCCCGCTTGAAAGAGATGGCAGGAAACTGGGTGGCGCTGGGAAGGGTGAGCTTGACGCGTCCGGAGCTGTGCTTTTTGAGGAAACCAAGCTCATGGCCGGTCAGCCGGCGCAACTGGCGTAGCCTGGCGCTCACGATTCCGGGAACAATGCTGGCGCGGGGATCGGCTTGCTCGCCGGCCTGCCATGAGCGGGAAACCTGGTCGCCCATGTCAAAGCCCTCCACGGCGTCAGTAAAGTCGCTCATGAAGTTGTGGCGCCGGAATTCGCCGTCAGTAAAGATCTCAAATCCCAGGTCTTTTTGCCGGTCGAGAACGCGCTGAATCTGGAGGTCTTCCAATTCGCGCAGACGTTCGGGATCTCCGCCGTGATTGCGTCGTGCCGTGAGCAATTCAGCGGGTCTTAGAAAACTTCCAATATGTTCGGCGCGAAATGAATACGACATTGAGTAGGAGCTGCTCGAGCGTGGATTCGATCCTGCTTACATTTTCACCATATCCTACAGGAAAGAGAGAGCATCGGCGGGCAAAATCAAATCCTGAATGATAAGAATCTAATCATGATTCATCGAATCGAACTTCCGCTGCTCCAGCGACCCTTTCTCGGCCATCCGGGCCGCGCCAGCCCTGTATTTGCACCTTTCGCAGCCCAAGAGGATAATGACGGGCCAAGATCGAAGATCGAAGATCGACCCATCTACCCTCGCGAGGTCGTACCCTTGAAACGCTTATTTGTCGTAGCCCCTTTCGTCCTGCTCGTCTTTTGCGCCGTTTCACTTACAGCCCAGAACAACACCCACAATCCCACATGGTGGAACAAATACCAGTATCTATTGAACCATCCGGCAGCCAGCCCCTCCGGCGCGAGTTCTTCCGTCAGCGCGGGAAGCAACGTTGACGTCTCCAACGAATGCGGGCCGCAGAGTGAAACGTTTGTGGCCATCAACCCCGGCAACGCCCAAACGCTGGCCGGCGGATCGAATGAGATCTTTCGCGATCCCATGCGGGGATACTTTTCCAGCAATGGGGGCGCGAGCTGGGGCGGAGTTGACCTGCCGCTTCCCGCCCCGATCGGCAACGGAATCCGCTTTGGTTCCGATCCGTCTCTCGCCTTCGATACTCAGGGCAATGTCTTTTACAGCTACATCGTTGTTTTCTTCGGGAACGGCAAAGGAGTGAATGGCTCGGAACTGGCGGTGGCCAAGTCCACGGACGGCGGGAAGAGCTATCCCGCGGCGACTTTCTTTTCATTCTCCGGCGGCAATGACCATTTCAATGACAAGCCGATGATCACCGCCGACAACAACGCAGCCAGCCCGTTCCGCGACAACATCTACGTGGCCTGGGACGCATCCAGCGGAGGCTCAGCCGGCGGCGGCGTGCGCGTTGCCACATCCAGCGATCATGGAGCCACTTTCAGCGCTGTGCGGGTTGACGATCCCAGCGGGCCCGGCCGTTCCATCGGCGCATCGCCATTTACCGGCCCTGACGGCACCGTGTATGTGGCGTGGAATGATTTTGCCGCCAACGTGATCGCCTTTGCCCGGTCGTCTGATGGCGGGGCCACCTGGCAGCGGCCGAATATTGTCTCCGCCAAAACCGCGGATTTCGATCTTGGCATTCCCGCTGAAGAGTTCCGCCGCGCCCTGGTCTATCCTTCCTGCGGCGCTGACCAATCGGCCGGGCCGCACCGCGGACGACTTTACTGCTCCTGGATGGACCTCACCGCCGCGGGCACTTCCGACATATTTCTCTCGTTCTCCGACGACAAAGGCAGCACATGGTCCGTAGCCGCGCCTGTGACCGATCAGCTCGGCTTCCCTGTGGACCGCTTCAACCATTGGATGGCGGTTGATCCTGTCACCGGCGACGTGAACGTGTCTTTCTATGACACGCGCAACGATACAACCGGCTTCCGCTTCATGACCGACACGTTTTTCACTCAATCGAAGAACGGCGGCCAGAGTTTTCTCACGCCGAACGTGCGCGTGAGCAGCACCAGCTCCAATGAGCACGACTGCAACGGCATCTTCCCCTGCAATGCCATCGACTATGGCAACCAGCAGGGAGACTATGAAGGCCTGGCTTCCTTTGGCGGCGTATCTCACCCCATATGGACTGACAGCCGTCTGCAACAGTCGCCCGCAACAGGTTGCAGCACCGGACTTGACA
>DASTPO010000517.1:0-2438 GCA_035762225.1 Candidatus Angelobacter sp. | reverse complement strand
CTGGTCCCGGGTGGAATTCCGCAGCCCGGTGGCAATCCCAAGCCATCCCAGGGCCTGACGTCAACTCCCGTCATTGATCCGGCAACCAGCACGATGTATGTAGTCACCGCTCAGGATGTCGGCGGGGCATTCTCGTTCCGGCTGCATGCTCTGGACATCACCACCGGCCAGGAGCGCTCCGGCAGCCCGGCCACGATCCACGCTTCGGTTCCGGGCACCAATTCGGAATCGGTGAATGGCGTCATCACGCTCAACAATAGCTGCCTCCAGCGGGCGGCGCTGCTGCTCTCACAGGGCACACTCTACATCGGCTTCTCAGCTTGCCCCACGGGCTGGCTGTTGTCCTACAACGCTTCTACGTTGACCCAGAACGCCGTGCTCAATATGAGTCCCAACGTGGATGGCTATGGGCAATTCGGCGGCGCAGGCGGCGTGTGGATGGGCGGCGGCGGTCCTGCTGCCGACGGTGCGGGCAACGTTTTCGTCTCCACTGGAAACGGCTTTTACGATGCCGGGCCGGAATGGGGCGATTCAATCCTGAAAGTCGACTCCCAACTTCACGTCAATGATAATTTCACGCCTTTTGACTGGTCATTCCTCCAATGCCGCGATCTCGATGTATCCGCCGGTGGCGTGATGCTGATTCCCGGTCAGTCGCAGCTGGTGGCCGGAGGCAAAGCCGGAAAAATGTATCTCGTCAACCAGACGAACATGGGAAAGATGCAGCCTGGCGACGCGGGCGCCGCTCAGACGCTATTCTTCAGTCCGGGCAGCTCAACTCAAACCTGCGTCACCAACCAGGCGCAAACCGTGAGCGGCGAGGCCGGCACCAGCAGCTTCTACGGCACCGCCGCATGGTTCAATGGATCGATCTATGTCGGTAACGATCCCGGCCCGGTAAAATCTTTCAGCTATAACGCTGGTCATCTGACCACTACCGGCGCTACGGCGGAAACCATCTCCGGATTCAGCTACGGAACAACTCCCTTCGTCTCGGCGAACGGGACCTCCAATGGAATTGTCTGGGTGCTCGATCACGGCCTTCCCATACAGGACCCTCACTCCGCCACGCCAGCGCCGGCCATTTTGCGCGCCTATGATGCGACCAATATCTCGCATCTGCTCTATTCAAGCGCGCAGAACCCAGCGGACGTTCCGGGCTTTGGCATCAAGTTCACCGAGCCCATTGTCGCCAACGGCAAGGTATTCATCGGCACCGCGCATGATTCGCTCACCGCGGCTACGCCCAAAGGCGAGCTTGATGTTTACGGCCTGAGGCACTAAACCACAACGCAATCATCCAACCGGGCCCGCGGCAACGCGGGCCTTCTTTTTCTGGCGGGCTTCGATTTGGGCAATCGTTCGCCAGTTGGCTAAACTGGAAGTATCGAATGAAGCCCATTCTCGCCAAATTCCTTACCTCCGCCGCCGATCCAAAATTCTTTCCTCCTGAAGGCCCGCCGGAATTTGCTTTTCTCGGTCGTTCCAACGTGGGGAAGTCCAGCCTGATCAATTCCCTGCTGGGACAGAAGATGGCGCATGTGAGTTCCACGCCGGGGCGCACGCGAACCATCAATTTCATCGGCATTTATGCCAAAGCTGCGCAGCCACATCCGGAGATGCTGCTGGTCGATCTGCCAGGATATGGTTACGCCAAGCTGTCGCGTGAGATATCCGCGGAGTGGCCAAAGTTCATTGAGCCCTATCTTGAGGAACGCGAAACCCTGGTGCTCTCTATCGTCCTCATTGACAGCAATGTCCCGGCCCAGGAACCGGACCAGAAGTTGATTCATTTTCTTCGCAGTGCCGGGCGCGATTTCCTGATCGTCGCCACCAAGACAGACAAGCTTTCCGGCAACAAGCTTCGCGCGGCGCTGGCAAAGCTGGCCGCCGATCACGGCGTCGAAAATCTGCTGGCCTACTCATCGAAAACCGGGGCCGGGCGGGCCGAGCTATGGCGCGAAATTCGCTCGCGGACAGGCCACTGACGCATGGATCCCTTTGCACGCAAAATGATTATCAGTTCATTTGTCTTTGGCGGCGTGATGCTGGTCATGTTTGCGGCGCTGACCGTGGTCTATCTGCACACGCGTCCTCGATGTTCCGACCGCGTGGTGGCGGAAACAACTGATCCACGGCGTCACTGGACGGCCTCAGTGATGGAGCGCCGCTGCGGCCAGGAGGCCCCGTTCTTTACCCACGTGAACATTCACGCAGCCGGAACTGACGTGCAGACAGGATTCTTCTCTGGTCTGGCAACGCAGGGCGAGGTCTTTGTCGTGGAAGAGGACGCGATTTCTGCTGCGGTCAGCCTTGATTGGAGCGATGCCAACACTCTCGACGTCCGGTGCGACCGCTGCACACAAAGCTTCCTGCGAAAGCATGACGACCACTGGGGTGCCTTGACGATTAGATACAGCTTGCCATCCCGTTGATCG
>DASTPO010000516.1:0-3867 GCA_035762225.1 Candidatus Angelobacter sp. | reverse complement strand
CAAACCCTCGCAAGAACGAGCTGTTTTCCGGCGCTGGCAGCGCTACCGGCTTAATTTGCCCATCCGCCTCATCTTCAGCAAGGATGGATCCACCAAAATCATGGCCGGCCGCGGCAACGATATGAGCGAAGGCGGCGTGCTGGTGTTTGCCGGTATCGAACTCAAGACCGGCGACGAAGTAACCATCGAATTTACTCCTCCGTTTTCCGCCGGGCCGGTGCGGGCCAAAGGTGTGGTCCGGCATCGCCGCGGGTATAACTACGGCGTCGAGTTTCTCTTCGATACCGAAGCCGACCGCGAGCAGACGGAAAAATTCCGCGGCCTGCTGCGCCTGGCTGCCGGAAACGCCACCGAGTAAGAGCTTCCCCGTTGATCACCGGAGTGATCGTCACGGAGCTGGTGGCACAACGTATTTATCCACAAACTCAATTAGTTTGTCCCGATGCGCGGTTCTATAGTCAGGGTAATCGCGAATGATCTCCCTGTCTGGCCTCACCAATAGGACGTACGGCTCAAGCATTCCTTCTGCCTTGAGTTTGGCGAGCATAACCATTGAGGGATCCTGCTCTTTGGCCTTGTTCCCTTTGTGGATCTCTTCAAAAACCGTCGCTGTTAACGAGAGTGCAGAGACCTCCTCTTTCAGGGAATGCCTGTAGGTTTTTTCGTCCGGATATTCCTTGGCAAACTTTTCATTCTTCCAAAGGCTGCGCTCCAGGGAATACGTAAGCCAGGCGTCAGAGCCATCTTTCTTGCCCAGGTTTGCCGGGTCGATGGTAATCACGGTCTCTCCCTTGGAATTGGTGGTTGGACCCTGCGGCACATGAATCGCAATCCGGTTGTAGGCCAGATGATTGCGCGTCAGCCAGCTGTTTAAGCCGGTCCACGATGTGGTGGTGTAAGGCGACGCCACCAGTCCCAGAATGAATTTCTGCCGCGCTTCCTTCATCTTTCCGTCGCCCATAAGCGCGTCAGCCCAGTAGCGATAAGCGACTTCCTGATCGGGATCGATCGCAATGGCGCGGGAAAACCACTCTCCGGCTGTATCCCATTTCTTCAGCCGGAAATAGGTGTCGCCCACATTCACCGCGGCAAGATAAAGTTTCGGATCGAGTTCCAGTGCGTGCGTATATTCCTTGATGGCCACGTCCCAATCAGCCCGGGCAAAAGCTGCTTCACCGCGCCCCATGGCCTCTTCCACTTCTTTGTTGTCGGAAAATTTGGTATCGCTGCCATCTTCAGGAATTCCCGAGAGCAGCACCTTGCATAGATCAGACGTATCACCCAGTTCCTTGGCGCGCAGCAATTCCGCGCGGGCCTTCAGACGGTCGTCCCTTTTGCGGTCTGGATCAGCCTGGGTGGCCGCCCGGCTCAACAGGGATGCAGCAAGAACTTCATGCGCCGCCATGTCCCTGGGATATCTGGCAACCACCTTTTCCAGCAGTTCGGCGGCCTGGGGCAGCTTGTGCTCGTGATACAAAATGAAGCCTTGCTGGCGGTCAGGATCGCTGGGATTGAAGTCCACCTGGGGCGATGCGGGGCTTGCTGCGGTCGATTGCCCGATAGCCGCCCGAGCGATAAGTCCCAAGCTAAAGCACAGGACAAACTTGAAGAGCAAAATCTTGTAGGTCATTACGGGAAGACGCATGGATATCCCCTGTTCGTTACAAGAATGAGGCAGCAGCCGGTTTATGCGAACTTTGTTTTTCGCCGCTTCCGCCTTGCCCGCAAAGCATTTTGCCATACCAATTTGGCTGCCTCAGCCGAGCTATTTCGGCGCTTCATATGCACCCAGGCTCCACGCACCGCTTCGCGGCCGAATGACGCCATCTTTATCTGCCGGCTGATCTGTCCCCATCACCAACGGATTGTTCGGCAGCACGGGCGCGCCTGCATCCCGCGCCGGACTGCGGTCGCGGAGATGAAAGTCAAATCTTGCCTCGTCAAGAAATTGCGGATCGACATTTAAGTTGCTGGTGGTCTGCGCGGGCGCGGAACCGGCGCCGAACCACAGGTTCCTCTCGCCGGTAATCTGCGCCTTGCTGCCATCCAGATAGATCTCTCCGCGAAGCTGGACCACGATGTTATTGCGCAGGCGCACCGCCAGCGACTTGGGCCCGCCGCCTACGCTCACCGCTCCACGCGAGCCATCGGTATCGCCGGAGTTGTTGGCGGCGCAGTCAAACAGCGTGTTGTTGAAGATCTCCACCGTGCCAGTGCCCTCCGGTCCATGGTTGGTAATTCCCGCAACGTAAATGCAGGAGAATGCTCCGCTTCCTCCCTGCGGATCGCGTGCGCCAACGTGATAGATCACGTTGTTATATGCCTCCACTGGGCCGCGCGAAGGATCGACCGTGGCGAAGTTGATGCCGTTGCAGTTGTCGCCATGAATCAGGTTGTCATGCACATGAAGATCAAACTGATTGTGGCCGGTCTGGTCATTCGCGCCGCACCCGGGACTGCACAGCGGCGAAGAATGAAACTGAACGGCGCGGCAGGTGAAGTTGTCATGGATATGGTTCCATCCCACGTCGATATGGCTGGAGTCAGTGCTGAAATAAACCGCGTGATAAAACTTTGACGACGCCGGATTTGTCCCCGCATTGTGCACCTCATTGCCATAGAAACGAATGCGGCTTGACTGGCTGGCTTCAACACAGCCCACCTGCCCGTCAGCGCCGGGACACTCAATCTGGTTGCCCACAATCTTCCATCCAGTGGCGCTGATATCAATGGCCTGGCGTCCGCCGATAATGTGTAACTGCGAAATCACCCAGTAATCTTCCCTGGCCCGGATGTTCGGTGTGCGCAAGCCATACTCCAGTCCGTGCGCCACGCCAATCGTCGCCGCGGCCCCCGGATACGCCACCAGCGCCTTGGGCGCGTTGGGCTTGCCGGAATTGTTGCCGCCGGAGCTGTCCATGCTGAGATACGCGGTAAAACTGTCTTCCCGGCTCTGTACCACGCCGTCTTCAATGAATGTGGTATCGCCCGGCGACATGCTGTCCTTGGCGTGGACAATCGTGCGCCATGGCGCGGCATACGTTCCTTTCTGCCGATCGTTGCCCTGGCGGCCGCTGCTCTTGGCAGCGCCTCCGCCGGCGGCGACAAAGAAGATCCGTCCCGGACGCACCGTGAATGGCAGACCGTTACTGGCCTGCTTCGACGCCAGATTCACCACGATGTTGCCGGACTTCGCAGCCGGCCCCAGCTGAAACGTAATCTTGCCGTCCGACCATACTGGGTAGTCCGCCGCTGCGCCGCCGCCCACCGTCACGTTGGACCGTCTCCGCTCCGCGCCAAAACCCTTGCCCCAGATCGTTACCCACACGCCGCGGTTGTTCTGACCGCCCACGTTCGGCCCGCTTTCCAGGTCAGAAAAAAAGATTCGCGGAGCCTGCTGGCCGGCAAGTGGCAGCCCGAAAAGCAGCAGCAGGATGGATTTGGAAAAGGTCTTCATGAATTGGCTACGTGCTGCCACCGATAGATCATATCTGGTCGCACTCAAACACAAACCGCAGTTTCTCTTCCATCACACTGCTCGTTTTCCATGGCATCCCCTTTTTAAACTCGCGCTGCCATCGCTCGCAGTGTCAGGTATCCTCCCGGTCTAATCTGTCAGGTATGCCCCCGGTCTGTACCCCCAATCGACCCCCGCCCCTACCCCCCGGGTTCCACCCAATTACACCCAAGGTCACCCAATAACACCCAAAGGCACCCAACCCGGGGTCCCCGACACGCGCGGGTTTCGCGTGGTGGGGTGGAAGCCGGGGCCACCCGACACGCGCGGGTTTCGCGTGGTGGGGTGGAAGCCGGGGCCACCCGACACGCGCGGGTTTCGCGTGGTGGGGTGGAAGCCGGGGCCACCCG
>DASTPO010000515.1:0-11625 GCA_035762225.1 Candidatus Angelobacter sp. | reverse complement strand
ACCGGCGTAGAAATTATGGACGCCCAGCATTCCCAGAAAGATCCCCAGCACAATAAAAGTAGTCCTGCTTTTTTCTGACCGCCCATAGCGCGCGGCAGAAGAAGCGTATGGATAGGCAGACGAAACTGCCTGACTATACGGAGAAGCCGCACCCGGCGGCGGGGCCGGAGAAGCTGGATTGGCGGTGCGCGCCGGAGCCGCTGCCGCTGCCTGCGAGAGCCCGCCATAAACCGACGGCGGATATTGCGTTGCGCTCACGCTCTGCGCCGGCACATAAGGCTGCGCTGCGGGATAGGCCTGGGGAATAGTAACGGCGCTCAGGTCGCCGAGAGAGACCTGAATCTTGGGATCATCGGCCGGCGCGCGCGAGCAGCCAAACACCGTGCACCCACCGTTTTCCTCGTAGCAATCCTGGTGATGCGGCGTGCCACAGGCCGTGCAAAAGACCCGCGGCGGGCTGGCCTCATCAAAGGGCATGCGGCAGTACGGGCAGACTGGCTCGGCCATCAGTTTCTCTGCCTTTCCCGGAAATGAAACGCGTAGCGCCCGATCTGGATGAGGTCGCCGCTCTGCAACGCCCGCATACGCGCCGGCTGCCCGGAGACAAAAATGGGCCCATCCGAGCGCAGGAAGGTTTGCGCGCCGCGCATCTCGATGATCCCGTGCTGTGGAAGAATGGAATTGTCTTTGAACAGGTAGATATCAGACTTCTGGCTGCTGCCGATGGTGGTGATTGGTTTATAGAGAATGAACTGCTTGCCGGCAAGCGGCCCGGCTGCGACATAGAGCCAGCGGTCTTTCAGCGCGCTTTCCACAATGCCTATGGCAACCCCGGTGGCAAGGCCAAGCAGCGCAAAACCTACCGCGCGGCTGAGAGTCCCTGTTTTGGTAACGAAGGCGATGGGGTCAAATATTGCACCCCCCAGTCCGGCGCCGAGCAAACCGCCAAAAATTCCGTATTTGATCTTGGTCCCGGAGCGGTCGACAATGCCGTAAACCAGCCCACTGGCCACGCCGAATACCGCCCAGGCAATGCCACGCACCAGCCAGAACGCTGGATTTTTCGCAGTTTGCACGCCCAAAGCAAAGATGATCTCCCGCAACACGGCAAATACGAATTCGGCCGCAAAATCGAAGACAACGCCGAAAACCGCTCCCAGGGCCAGCGCCAGAAGTCCGCGTATTACGGCTTTTTTTGCGGAACGCTCCACGATGCTTTCCGCCACGCCCAGCCCCAGACAGGTCAACATCACGATCACAGGAAGAGTAATCAAGACGAGATACGGATGTGGATGACCATGTTCGGAGAACAAAGGCTCGCTGATTCCCCATCCCGCCAGCGATCCCACCATGCCGGCCAGCCCAAGATAGAACCAGCCTTGAAGAAAGATGTGGCCTTTCTCTTCTGTTACCTCTGTGGCCGGTCCGTCAGCAGAGTTGGAGATATTGCCATATTGCCTGGCTCCGGCAGACGCGGCCCCGGCAGCAACCTGCGGCTCGGTGCGCACATCGATTTTCGCCAGGTCCTCAAGCGTGATTTTCAGCGCCGGTTTGTCTTCAGTGTTTGCCATTGTTTCCTTTTTGCGGCGGGACTTTTTCCGGTTGGGGCGATGCGGGCGCTGATTTTTGTTCCGTGGCACCGGGAACACTCGAGCCACCTGGTGACCCAGGCGCCGAGCCCATCACCGGCGGCATTGCCAGGTACTGCTGCATGATCTGCTGGCAAGCCTCAATCGGATGTTGCGATATCTCCTGGCACGCACCAAGCACGGGCGCTAACTGCCAGTCGCGAAGAACAAAACCCATGCCGACGCCGAGCACCACCAGGGCAAAGTAACCCATTCCCCTGCTGGCCCACTTCATCCATACGGGCCCCGATGACGGCGTCCCGCTTTGGACCTTTACCCGTGAAGCAACCGATGCATCCTCATCTTCTTCTTCGTAGTCGCCGGCGCCGGAGTCTGTAATCTCCACGCTCTGGCTATAGCCGACGCGGATGACGCTAAGCTTTTCAATCTTGTCGCCGATCCAGCCAAAACAGCCTTCTTCATCGGTATGCGGATCGTAGACCCATGCCACCTGCTGGGGGTTGGAAAAGAAATTCTGCTGGATAAAAAGATCATGCTCAGAGAGGAACACGCCGAATCCCGGGTGCGAGTGGTACCAGCCGACAATCTTGTAATCGGGATAATCTTTGTCCTTGATCTTGTAGATGTGCTCCCATGTGTCCTGGGTAAAGGTGACGTGGGCTCCGCCCTGGGCAGCATTGTTTCCCTGGATGCACGCTTCCACGGTCATGCGTTCGTGCTCGGTGCTGCCAATCAGCACGCCGCAGACCTCGGCCTTCATGGAGGTGCGGGCGTGCTGGCGAATCTTGCGCGCCACTTCCGCCTCCATCACCACCACCGGCTGGGTGGAAACCCTCACTTGTACCTTGGCCGCCTTTGCCATTAGTGTGACGCTCCCATCGCCATCTGGCCCAACACTTCTTGTTCGTCGCCCGCAAGCAGAAAGGCAATTTCACTTTCGGATGAACGAGCGCTAAAGACATCAAAAATTGGCAGCCCCAGAGCGGCGAGTTTGCGATCGCCAAATGGCTCGCTGCCGGTGTAGCTGTGCGCCGTGATGACGGCGCGCATCTGTCCGCATGCCGGACATTTTCCCCGCCCATAGGGCACCGTGCCGACCGCTGCGAACAACTCTTCTTCTGCTCCGCAGCCCGGGCAGGCCAGCTTATGAATAATGTCGCGGCTGAATTCCACGATTACGTCGTGGGATCCGAGTTGTTTTCGCGCGCGATCCAATAGAGTCGCCAGGGTGAGCCCGCGCGAGGTCTCTTTCAGCGCGATGACCTCAGCGAAGGTGTAATGGCTCATACAATCAGGATTCTCGGTGTATTCAACCTTGTATGAAGTGTGGTTGAGCCCCTCAAAGATGAAGCCTTTGCCGGCGAGTACCGGCAGGCCGTGAAGCAGCTTCACTGCTTCCTGCACCTGAAGCCCGGCAATGATAGAGGAGATAGTCGGGGTTGTGGCCACTTTACCGGCAACATCGCTCTCAAGCGCCAGCAGGTTGCAGGACATACGCTTGTTGAGGATGGCCCAGTCGGTTTCTCCCAGCGTGCACTCATAGCAGGGGGCAGTTCCGGGAAGAAAGGCGCGCGCCACGCCATTGATGCCTTCGATAGCGCCATCGATCCAGGGCTTGTTCATCTTCCAGCAGGCGCGATTGATCCATAACCGGGCTTCGCGGTTATCCAGCCCGGCCAGCACAATATCCGCCCAGCCGAACAAACCCAGACCAAGGCCATGAACCACGTTGGCGGTAATCGCGTGGACGCTGGCATCGGGAAAAATGTTTTTGAATGATTCAGCGGCAACATCAGCTTTTTGCCGGCCTACATCCGAGCTGCGAAAAAGAACACTGCGGGAAAGATTGGATGACTCGATGGAATCGAGATCGACCACGACGATATTGCCAAAGCCAAGCAGCGCCAGGTTTTTGAGGATCTCATTGCCCAGCGCACCGGCGCCAATTACCAGAACGCGCGCCGACCGGAGTTTTTCCTGGTCCCACCAGCCAATGAGGCGAAACCGGCTAAAGCGGTCTTCCTGGTCAATTGCCGGGGAAACCGGCACGCCTGCCGGTGATGGGACGGAACGGTTCATCGCGCTCCTGCCGTGATTTCCGGCTGGAGGCGAAGGATGTCACCATCTTTTACCGCGGCGTCGGCCAGCGTCTGAACGTCCTGTATCTGGCGGCCTGAATTTTTGTGATGAAATTTGTAGCTCAGCGGAGCGCCATCGGGACCGTTCTGCGGCAGCTGCAGCTTGTCCACCAGCACGGCAATGATCCGGTTGGCCGGCGCGTCATCGGGAAGCTCCACGGGCACGCGCTTGTTTTCAGTTGAGTCATAAATAGTGACGGTAATGTTTGCCATAGTTTGGGTTCTCTAGCGCACTGAAGCGGTTTCCGCGGGGCCTTTCCGTACTTTGGCCTGACGAACAAAGTCAGACAGCAGATTTTTCGGCGCACTTCCTCCACTCACAATTTCCCAGTCCGACTGATGCAGCAGCGCATCTGTGCTGATGGCGAAGTTGAGGTTTTCCGCTTCGGGCTCAAGGGAGCGAGCCACTTTGGAGGTAACAATACCAAGCAGATTGCCATATTCATCGTAGACCGGACCGCCGCTGTTGCCGGGACTCACGGGTGCGGATACCTGCAGGACTTCATTGCCCGGAGTGCGGGAGATGATGCCGTTGCTCACGGAGAAATTCAGCCCTTCCGGATGGCCGATCACAAATATCTTCTCGCCTGTCTGCAAACTGCTGTAAGTAGCCACAGGCTGGGTGAATTCGGCGTCGCCTGACTCGCGATCGAGCCAGAGCAGGGCAATGTCCAGACGCTTATGCCGGGCGACAACCTCCGCGGAGGCCCAGCCGTCCATGCCGAGCGAAACCATGACTTTCTGTGAGCCGCTGCGAGATTGCCAGCCTTCGCCATCGGCAACGTGCCGGGCGGTAGCCAGAAGATAGCCATGGGAATCCGAGTGCAGAATCATGGCCGCACCCAGAAGACCGGAGGTCCCGTAAGTCTTGTGAAACCACCGCTTGGCCGCAGGCGAAGCCATCAGAACCAGAGGTTTGAGGGTTGAGCTCAACTCCACGCCGGACATGACTTTGCCGGTGGGAAGCGCGGGGAAATTGCCGCGCTCGTCCAGATCAGAGAGCGCCGAACCAATAGCATCCGGCGCAGGCGCCCATGACAAAGACATTGCCATGACGGTCAGGATAGTCCCGAGAAAACCGCTGATAATCAACAACGTCAACAGGTAGGACGCCCAGCCTTGGCGAACCCGGGGAGCACGTTCACGCACCACCAGACGCATGATGAGCGCTACCAGGCACAGGACTGGCAACACCAGCACCAGCGGCGCCAGCAACAACCGAACCCATATGGGTATGGGGTTGGCAAGCTTGGGACGCACTTCCTGCGCACCCTGCACCGGTATCTGCGCTTTGGCAACTTCTTGAGTAGTTATAACGATAGGATCCATGGGTAAGTCGCTAGTTCACATTCGGGGGAGTCAATGCAGCAGTGAACGATGCACAATTAAATGGAATGCTCATTTTTATAATGGCTACCGGCCTAAATCAAGCAAAACCATTGGCCTGCAGAGCTTTTAGTGTAACCCCGGCTTTGCCCCAAAGTATCCCGGCTAAATGCCTTAGCAAACGTCTCGACACAAATCTAGTCTGGGCTGAAGTCAAGGGAATGGATTAAGGCCAAGGTTGGATCCCGAGGGTTTCCAGAGCAGCACGATGGGAAACGGTTCTCTCTGCGGGGAAGCTTGTGAGGCCGTTTTGTTGCACGTAACGGAGGGTGCCGAACGATGCCGGGCTTTTTCAGAGATCCGAGGGGGATCCCATCCCTGGAACCCCATAAAACGATGATCGAATATTAAGACTCTCTAATAAATTGGATATGGAAGGATTTTACAAGAACTTGACTCTTGCCTCGGTCTCCAAAAATGCCGATCTGTTTTATAATGTCAGGCGAAAAATGGAAACAAATTTACGAACCGACAAGCTCCTTGATCAGATTGGCTGGAAGCTGCTGCATGAGCTTCAAATCAATGGGCGTCTCTCATATGCCGAACTTGGCCGCCGTGTGGGCTTAACCACTCCTGCCGTGGTAGAGCGGGTAAAGCGAATGGAAGAGGCCGGCATCATCGTGGGATATCACGCCGATATCGATCCCATGAAAGTTGGCATGCCCATCACCGCCTTTATCCGCATGTCGGTTGTGGGCGACGTGTTTACGCGCATCACCGCCGTGGTGAAGAATTCGCCTGAGGTGGTGGAATGCCATCGCGGCACCGGCGCCGATTCATTCATCATGAAAGTACACGTGCGCTCAGTGGAGCATCTGGAAGCGTTGATCGACCGGCTGACTCCCTTCGGCACTACCTCCACATCCATTGTGTTGTCGTCGCCGGTGGAGAGACGCGCCATCAATCGGGCGGAAGACGCGCAGCACGCGGCACAGGCCGCCCCCGCAGCGACGAGAAAATAACTGCGAGACCGAAACGCCTCATCCTGAGCGGCTGCGCTTTGGAACGCACTGCGTTTGCAGTCCGCTCTGCTGCGATTACTCACTTCATCTTGGCGCGCTCATACTGCAATGGCCACTTGATGTCATGACCCAGGGCGCGCGCGGCCAGCAAAGGCCAGTAAGGCTCGCGCAGAAACTGGCGCGCCAGAATCACCACATCGGCCTGGCCGGCACGGATGATCTGGTCCGCCTGCGCTGGTTCGGTGATCATGCCGACCGCGCCTGTCCTGACGCCGGCTTCACGCCGCACCCGCTCCGCAAACGCCACCTGATAACCGGGACCGACCGGAATGCGAGCGTGCGCCACGTTGCCACCGGACGAGCAATCAAACAAGTCAACCCCCATTGGCTGGAGTGTCCGCGCCAGCTCGACGGATTCTTCCACCGTCCACCCGCCTTCTGTCCAATCGGTGGCAGAAATTCTTACCCATAGCGGATACTTCTCCGGCCACACTCGTCTCACTGCCGCTACCACTTCACACACGAAGCGTATGCGGTTGGCAAATGAGCCGCCGTATTGATCAGTGCGCTGATTGGTGAGGGGGGACAGAAAGGAATGCAATAGATATCCGTGAGCGGAGTGGAGTTCGATCAATCGCGCGCCCGCAGACTGGGCGCGCAGTGCCGCGGCGGCAAAGGCTTCCACGATCTTGGCAATGGCAGCCACGCTAAGAGCTTGCGGCGTCTGGTAGCCTTCAGCAAAAGGCAGAGGGCTGGGAGCATGAATCGGAGTCCAGCCGCCTTCCGCGGGGGAGATAGGCTTGCCACCGTTCCACGGCTGGCTGGTGCTCGCCTTCCGGCCGGCGTGGGCAAGTTGAATACCTGGCACGGCTCCTTGTTCTGCAACAAAGGAAAATGCCCGCCGCAGCGGTTCTACATGCGCGTCACTCCATATGCCCAGGTCTTGTGGGCTGATACGTCCGTCGGCGGTCACGGCGGTGGCCTCGGCGATGACGGCGGCAGCGCGTCCGACGGCCCGGCTGCCTAAGTGAACCAGATGCCAGTCGGTTGCGAAACCATCCTGGCATGAATATTGGCACATGGGCGAAACCACAATTCGGTGCGACAACGCAACATCGCGGAGCTGGAGGGGTTCGAAGAGATGCGGCATGAAGTTTTTATTGTAACTGGGGCCAATTGCAGCCCTACAAGCTCGGCCGGAAGCTAAGAATATGCAAAGGATTTCATTTCCCGCGGGGCATGAACCTTGGGGAGCATCTTTCTAGGAGATTTGCCCGTTGTAATTTCTCCCAAAATGGTTCAAATTTGGCGCATGGCGGAAAAGAAATACAACGACGAATGGGGAACGGGAGCGCGCGAAGGCTATGAAGATCGCGGCACGTTTCGTCCGCCTCGAGCGGCGGCGAAGCAGCCTGGAAGCCCTCTGCTGAGGACGTTGGGCGCCATAGCAATCGTCGGGGGAATTTGCTGGGGCGTCTATCTGGTAACTGCGACGGGCGATGCGATGGCAGCGCTGCAACAGAACCACGGCCCGATTGCCATTATCGCGCTGGGCGTGATCTCGTCTGTGGTGGGAAAATATCTCCGCGGTTAGGTCAAGCTTCATTTCATTCAACAGGTGTCAGGGAAAATCCTGTCTCAGGCTGTCTTGTACAACGCAAGCGATCGATGAAAAATTCAGCTAGCGCATTTCTATTTCTTCTTTTGCTCGTCGGCTGTGGTGGAAGCCGATCTCCTTCCCCAACCGTGGTCCGTTCCGGCGTGGTCTTCATGGGGGATTCAATCTTTTCCCGCTGGAACCTGAGCGACTACTTCCCTGGTAAAGGATATGTTGACGGCGGCATAGCCGGCCAAACCACGTCGCAAATCCTGGCGCGGATGCCGGATGCGATTTCAGGCAACAACGTGTGCACCGGCGAATTCAACGCGCTGCAATGCCAAACCATCACACCGCCCAAGACGATCGTGATCTTTGCCGGATGGAACAATCTTTTTCAGGGGACAGACCCGCAACAGGCGATCGACGACATTACCGCCATGGTTCGCATGTGCGTCAATGCCGGAGTACGGCCGGTTGTGGTCACGATTTATCACTTCGATCCGGCCTTCACCGGAGGCAGCCAGTTCAACGCTCCAGCCGACGCAATTGATCATGGGATCGTCGATTTAACGCCAGTCGTGTCGCAGGTCTTTGTCATTGACCTGGAACAGGTGTTTGCGAACCAATCCCAGTACACGGCGGACGGCGTTCATCCAACGGCGGCCGGCTATGCGCGGATGCAATCGGTGTTTCAAGATTCTCTGAATTACGTAGCACCGTAAACGAGCACGGCTTCCAGCATTCCACTCTGAGCCTAACGGTCGACGTAGTATCCCTCTCTGGCTTGAACCGCCAGACCTTTCTGTTTAGCCTTCAGGCTGATCTTGTGATAACCCGCGTTCTGGCTGGCGCGGTCCGGCGTGTAGCCGAGATTGTATTGGTTGCGCAACTCCTCCGCGATTGCATCGTAAATTTTGTCGATAGGATGTTTTTTGGAAACTTCAAAAAGTCTTCCGCCGGTCTGTTTCGCAATCTGCTCCAGGATCTTTTTGCCGTCAGGGCGCTGCTCTTCCGGGCGGGGATAGCCGCCCCGACGGCCCATGCCTCCGCCGAAGCCTCCACGATCGAAGCTGGGACGACCATAGCCCTCATCATCGGCAAAGAGGATCGAATACACCACCGTGTCAGCCCGCTGCGCGGCCTCAATGGCGGCGTCCAGCGTAAGCTTGCTGCCCCTGTCCACGCCGTCCGAGAGGATGATCAGGGCTTTGCGGCCCTGCTGCTTCTTCATGATTTCATCCGACGCCAGGTAGCCGGCATCGTAGAGCAGGGGGCCGCCGCCGGCGCCGCGATGACGGTGCTGCCCGCCGCGGCCGCCAGGATAACCGCCACCACCGTTCGGTCCGCCGTTCCCGCCCGTCCCTGAAGAGGGATCCGGTTGGGAAACTTGCAACGACTGCAAGGAGGCTTCCAGCTTGTCGCGCGCCGAGGTCAAGTCTTGCAGGAGTTCCACCTCGTGATCAAAGTGGATCACAAAGGCCGTGTCTTTGGGCTGGCGCAGCATCTGGTCAAGAAAGACGTAGCTGGCGTGACGTTCCGACTCCAGGACGCGGCGCTGGCTCATGCTGGTATCCACCAGCAGTCCGAGCGTTAGCGGGAGATCGGTATCGTGGGCAAAATAGCGGACAGTCTGCGGACGGCCGTCCTCTTCCAGCACGAAATCGTCCTTCCCCAGATTGCTGATGATCTGTCCATGCTTGTCGCGCACCGTGGCGGGCACGTTCACAACTTTTACCGTTACTGACAATGTGGCGGGCTTGTTTGTATCCGGGTCAGCGGCTTGTTGGCCGATCATCAGGCCGCCGAACGAAAGCAAGCCCACCGCGGAGAAGAAAGCGATTCTACCTGGCATGGGTTCCCTTTAAATCCCGCCCGCCCGGCAAGCAGCCGGGGCGGGCAAGATTCATGAGCTTTGACGAAGTGGCTATGGATCATGGGAACACAGGCGGCATTAGAGGTGGGTAAGGACGCGGTAAAACCCTTGTAAAGAATAGAGTTGGTTGGTCGACGGCAAACGGCAGCGCCTACCAGCTTAAACCTCTTGGTGAACATGTTCAAAATTATCTTGACATCGGCGGGATAGGAGCATAAAGTATGTTTTGAACACGTTCAATTACCTGAAAGGAGCACTAATGCCATGTACACCAATGAAACTACCATCGTGGTCTCTTATATTGTCTACCTCGTGATCAGCGTGGCCCTGACGGTCTGGGTTGCGCGCACCCTGCATAAACGAGGGGCGATCTTCCTGGTGGACGCCTTCCGTGGCGACGCTGAGCTGGCTGCCTCAGTCAACCATCTCCTGGTGGTGGGTTTTTATCTCATCAATATCGGCTTTGTCTCGCTCGCGCTCAAGAGCGGGGCGGTCATCACCAATTCGCGGGCGGCGATCGAGATGCTCAGTGACAAGCTGGGTTTTGTGCTGCTGACGCTGGGCGGAATGCATTTCTTCAACCTGTTTGTCTTCTCCCGCATACGGGCGCATGGACAGCACAGCGGGCCACGCCGTCCTCCGGTTGCCCCGGACGCGGTGCTGAAGGTGGCCATTCCCCGTTAGCCCCGGCTGTCGCGGTTAAAGAAAACATCCTTTTTGCAGGGACCTCGCGGGAGGTCTCAGGAGACAATCATGGAAAAGCTATACGTGCTATATGATCCGAAATGTGAGTTGTGTGAGCGGCTGAAAGACTGGCTGCTGGTGCAGCGGACGTGGCTGGGGCTATGCATGGTCCCGGCCGGTTCGGAGAGGGCGCAGAAGATGTTTCCGGAGCTGGACAAGGTGGCAACCTGCAATGACCTGGTGGTGATCAGTGATGAGGGGCAGGTTTACCTGAACAACTCGGCGTGGATCATGGCGCTCTATGCGCTGGAAGAGTATCGCGATTGGGCCTGCCGGCTGGCGCATCCCATGCTGGCGCCGTTGGTGCGGCAGGCCTTCGAGATGATTTCTAAAAACCGCCACGCGATCTGGCGCTGGCTGAGCTATGGCGGGCCGGAGGCGATCGCCGGAGAACTGCGCAAAGTTCCGCTGGCGCCGTGCGCCGTGCCCGAAGGAACAGTATCGGACTATCTACGATGAATACACCTGCAATGAAGACGCGTCCCACGCCGCGCGCGGAAGATACGCGACGGCGTATTTATGAAGCGGCCATGGAGATCTTTCGCGAGAAAGGTTTCGAGCAGGCCACCATGCGCGATATCGCGGCCAAGGCCGGGGTGGCGCTGGGCGGAGCTTATTACTACTACTCTTCCAAAGAGGCGATTGTGCTCTCCTTTTACCAGGAGATGCAGGAGAGCAGCCACGAAGCCATCCTCCAGGCCATGGCGGGGCAGAAAAAGCTGAAAGACCGGCTGCGCTGTGTAATGGAAAAGCGTTTTGAGCTACTGGCGCCAAACCGCAAATTCTGTGACGCGCTCTTTCGCCACGCTCCGGACAGCCAGGACCCGCTCTCGCCCTTCAGCGAAGAGACGCGTGCGATCCGCGAGCGGTCCATTGAGCACCTGCGCATCGCCCTTGAAGGCGGCGACGTGAAAGTCCCTGCCGACCTGAAGCCGCAGCTTCCCTATTTGTTATGGCTGTACCAGATGGGCCTGATCCTGTTCTGGCTGTATGATCGCTCGCCCAATCAGCAACGCACAGAAAAGCTGATGGAGAAGAGCCTGGGGCTGCTGGTAAACCTGCTGCGGCTTTCCGGCCTGCCGCTGATGAAACCACTGCGCAAGACCGCGCTGGAACTGGTGGAAACGGTGGCCCCGTAAGCCGAGCATTTCCTGAGTAACACCGAAGTGACACATTTCTTTGACTGATACCATGAACCCGGGGATCTTGTTCGTCACCAAGCCCAGCGACGCCGAACCGCAACTTAGACGGAGCCTGCACCAGAGCTTGAGTGCGGCTGTCTTTCATGTCCAGTGCCGGCCGGCCATCCAGGTCTTTCTAGCCCGCGGAGGCG
>DASTPO010000514.1:0-20456 GCA_035762225.1 Candidatus Angelobacter sp. | reverse complement strand
GATTTGCGGCCGAACGCCGCTGATAATGCACTCAGCGCCCATCAGCCGGGCCGCCGTGATGGTCTTCAGGAGATGCTGCGCCACCAGGGTGTCTACCGTGGGCACACCGGTAATGTCGATGATGGCGAAGCGCGAATTTGTCTGCACCACGGTCTGGAGCAGAGATTCCATCACTACCTGGGTGCGGGCGCTGTCCAGCGTGCCGATGATCGGCAGGGCCAGAATCCCGTCCCATAGCTTTACCACCGGGGTGGAGAGCTCCATCAACTCCTGCTGCTGGCGCTTGATCAGTTGCTCGCGCGCAGACATATAAGCTTCGGTAGTCAACATCGCAAGCTTGTCCAGGAGCTGATTTCCATCGGCCATCTCATTGAACAGTTCGTCGGCATTGCTGCCGATCTCTTTGCGGAGAAGGCGGAAAATCGGCGGCTTCAATGACAAAACGAAGCTGGCAGTTTCACCGGGAGTGAAGCCCTGGAGCGCCCGGCTTGCAGAAATGGTCTGCGTCAAATCACGAGCTTTGGCCCAGGCAGGACCATTCAGCTCGCTCAGCGAACCTGACCGTGCCCCTTCAATCACCGCCGCCAGAAACGAGCGCGACTGTTCTTCGAGCTCCGCTTCTTTCATTAAGTCATTGCGGCGTATCCCGGCGGACATGTGCTGGAGCCAGTCTTTCTTCAATTCCTGCTCGTGCTTGCGAATAATCTCCGGTAATTTGCTCATTGGCCATCCTTGTGAGTAAACAAACTTTGTATTATAGAGCAAACGGCGGAGGCTGTTTGACAGCGCTGGTATTGAAGTGCGGCCGGTTTTTTTGACTAGCTCTGGTACGTTGGATGGCTTCTGCAAGGCAGGTGCTGCCAAGAGCACCCAACTCGGCATCAGGTCATGGAGTTTGCGAGTTTTTGGCGCGAAATAATGAAAATTTCAGTTTAGAAGCCCAAAGCAGCTATAATCCCTCCCACTGGACACATCCAGCCAATTTTGGGCCATGGCAAACGTTTTTATCGTTGAAGACGACGCTTCTGATTTACGGCACGCCAAATCACTGGTAACCAATTTGGGCGTTGGGAAAGTTGATTCCGCCTCAACCGTCGGCGCGGCGGTGCGCTATCTTGACGAGATTGTGGAAGGAAAACGCGAAGCGCCGGTGCTGATGATTCTCGACCTCGCTCTTGGGTACGAGAGCGGGTTCGAGGTGCTGCGTCGCTGGAAAAGCGATGCTCATCTGAAAAGCATCCGAGTCATCGTTTGGACGCAGATGGGCGAACGGGAGCAGGAATTATGCCGGCTCTTTGGCCTGGAGCACGTGGTCCCGAAATGGGGCAGCGAAAAAGAGCTTCAGGACGCCGTGAGAGCAGTTGTCAATTTGCCGTCGCAGAGCTCACAGTAAAGCCCTCGGGATCCCTCCAAAGAATTCCCACCGCGACTGCTTGCAGCGATCCTATAAAATGTAATCTAAACCGAAACAGCAGCGTGGTTAATGCTGAATGTGCGAGAGTGGCGGAATTGGCAGACGCACCAGACTTAGGATCTGGCGGGGAAACCCGTGGGGGTTCGAGTCCCCCCTTTCGCACCAACAAGTTGCAGAGGTTGTGGTTTTGGGCACAATTCCGTTGTGCACAAATTTGTGCCCACCTGAGAATTTTCGCTTGAGTCCAGTCTGTTGATATTAGTTGAACCGAACGGAGCAAAAGCCCGCTCGATTGCGTCAGCCTGGAAATGGACATACCGCTGAGTGATCGTAATCGAGCTTTGTCCCGCGATGCGCGCCAACGTGAACACGTCAACACCTCTTTTTCAATCCGGCGATTTCGATATTCCGATGTTCGTTCATGACCAAACGCCTCCTGGCGTTGCGGTTAGGCGAAACCTGAAAACCACTATCACGTATGAGTACGAGGACGCAGATAGAGGCGGTCGGGTGGTTATACGGAGTAGGAACCCAGATGCCGTTTCCGCAGTGCAGGAATTCCCGCGGTTCCAGATCAAAGAGCACAAAACAGAAGACGCGCTTTAGTCGACCGTCACGGTAACCCCGCCTGGTGTCTCTCGCGAAACCCCAATACCGTTTTCCGCCTGTTACCCGCCTGTTCTCAGGCTAGGCAAAGGGCGTTGGAATCGGTGATCCATTCGTGCCATCTTCGATGCGCGATTCGCTGAAGCTATCACTGAGTGGGCTTTCGTGTGATTTGGGCTGATTTTGGAACATCAGGTCGCCAGGAGTAAATTGGTTGGCTCATGAGAGTTCTCACTAGCGATGAGTTGCGCCACATAGCGCACGATGCAGAGGGTCGGACGAATACATCGGCGTCGGTCCTTATTCAGCGAGCTGGCTATGCCGTCGCCCAGTTTTGCCTTGCGCATTTCAAATTCCGATCTGTCTGCGCGGTCTGCGGCAACGGCGAAAACGGCACTGATGGATTGATGGCCGCCCAAGTATTGTCTGGAATTGCCGAGCAGATTTCAGTGATTGTTCTTGCGATGGAAGAGAAGGTGCTTTCTCCTGAAGCGGCGGCCATATGCGCTAGTTTGAGCGTCAAGCCGATTTGGATCGTTGATGAAGCCGGCTTTCAGGACAATGTGGTGCAGGCGGCGATGGAAGCAGATCTAATCATTGATGCTGTTGCAGGAATCGGATTTGAGCCACCATTAGAAGAAATATCCAAGAAGGCTGTGGAAGCGATCAATAATGCGCCCGGCATTGTTGTATCGGTGGATGTGCCTTCCGGAACTGAGCCAGACAGCCGGTCTCGGGCGCACCAGGGCAGCAACGAAGCTGTCTTTTCTCACGGCGTCATCACTTTTGTGGCTCCCACACTCTCCCATGTCTTCGGAGAGCTTACCTCTGGACCTGTTGCAGTAAGCGAAATTGGTTCCCAACCTACCCTTGTTTCGCACCAAACGGGATTGAGCGTGACCACAGGGCAGGAGGTGCGGATCACGTTTCCGCCACGACCGGACGAAGCGCACAAGAAGGATTTTGGCCATGTGCTGGTGATCGGGGACTCGATGGACAAAGCGGGAGCCGCCGCACTCGCGGGAATCGCGGCGCTTCGTACGGGGGCGGGCCTCGTTACCGTTGCTTGTCCTAAGTCCATCCAGCCGACAATCGCTGGCTTTGCGCCAGAGCTGATGACTCAGGGACTCCCTGAAGCGGAAGAAGGAATAATTTCCCTTGCGGCTCGTGAAAAGATACTTCAGCTATTAGCCAATGCAGATGTGGTTGTGCTTGGCCCGGGATTGTCACGCAATGACAAGACCTCTGAGTTTGTGAGCTGGATTGCCCATATTTGCCAATCGCCGCTCGTGGTTCATGCTGAAGCGCTGAATGCCGTTATCACAAGCAAGCCTGAGCTTCCCCCCGAAAACTCAAAGTTGCGCGTCCTTGTTTTCGAACCAGACGAGGCGGCGGCGTTTCTCGGCTTCCGAATGGATGAACTCCAAGCGGACAGGCTCGTGGCAGCTCGCCGCATCGCCGCCGAAACTCAATCATGCGTGGTGCTAAAGGGTTTCAGGACTATAGTAGCCGGTTTTTCTGGTGAAACCTGGATCAACATGACCGGCAACGCTGCATTGGCGAAGAACGGCTCCGATGATGCTCTCTCCGGAATCCTTGCAGCGGCAATAGCCCGGCACTCCTCAGAGAGGTCCTCTTTACTGCGCGAACTGGATATTGCTTCCGCTGTGCATCTGCATGGGCTTGCGGCAGACCTTGCCCGCGACCTTTTCCATGAAAACACAGTGTTAGCAACGGACTTGCTGGAAACTCTCAGTGACGCGTTTCGCGATTGTGAACTCCAGGCAGATCGCGGGCTCTTTTACCTGCACAAATGACAGCTAGCGCGAAACCAGCCGTGCCAATCGTGCGCGACGCGTCGTCCGCCGACTCGATCCGAAATGGAACTGCAGCAGAATGTCCCGGTCTACAACGCGGCTCAGTTTCATCTTCATAAAGCTGCTGATGCTTCGCAGTTCCATCACAAAACCCTCCATCCCAAAAGCCACGAATGGGGTGAGGTCAAACGGAGGCGATTTCCAGCAGCTATGAAGAATACTGTGATACTTGACATCGTTGAGGTAGAAGTAGTCTGAGAGCGCGTAGAAACCGCCGTGCACATTGTATCCGCGCTGCAGAAGGATTCCCGCGGTCAGGAGACGAGAGACTCTTCCGTTGCCGTCGCCAAATGGATGAATAGTGACGAGAAAAAAATGAGCTATCAGAGCGTGGATTACCGGATGCAAGCCAAGCAGCCGCTCGCCAGTGATGAATTGGATGTACTGGCCCATCAATCGGGGCAGCCAGTTGGCGGGAGCTCCCATATGAAGCCCACCTACTTCCCGCCGCCCCACCTGAACCGCCAAGCTGCGCAATGCGCCTGGGACGTAGTCTCCTGTGGCACCATCGGCCACCATGCGGTGCATCGTCATCAGGTCAGTCAAACAGAGCTGCCCTTTCCCTGGAGCAAAGCGCTCATTGACCCATGCCTGCGCATTTGCGGCGTTCGTGATACGCGACTGTTCCTCTGCATTCTCTTCTTCGGTTTGCGCTAGCTCTGCCGCCGGTTTGCGCCATTGCGGCGGAAGGACGCGAGTGAGTGCGGCATGTTTCTGTCCCTCTACCGCCAGCACGTGGGGCGTCAACCTTTGCAGGTCGAGGCGATAATCGAACTCAAACTTCAGCCATTCCATCTATTGTCCCGAGCGATCTGAACAGTCGTCCTTAGTTTTTCTACCTATAAGGGCGTGTGTCTCTACTTTCACCTTCAACCGCCTTGGTTGCGGCGTTCCGTGCAGCCGCGGCCTTCCGGTTGTGAGCTGAGGTTTCTGAGACTAAGTACGCGATCAGATAATTTGCATCGTCATCGGCAACGCGCAAGTTGGGCATATTGACGTGTCCATATTTATCAGCCAAAGCCATCGTGATGGGGTCCTGCTCCGCCAGCAACTGCTCCGGATGCTGGATCTTGCGCATCAGCCAATCCCGATTGCGAGCGTCCGTCACCCCTGACAGATCAGGGCCAATCTTGTCGCCCTGCCCAATCGTATGGCATGCCGCGCATTTTTTGGTAAACAGATATTGCCCGGGATCAAGATGGATGGATGCCGATTCAGTGCTTTCCCGTCCCTGTCCCGGCTTCATGTTTCTGAAGCTATCCAGAAAATCGCCAATCATCTGGGAAAGAAAGCGCGGATTGTCCAGCGCAGAGTTCCGCATCCATTGTCCCATGGGCTCGTTCCCCAGCAGCAAGTGTGGCGTGTGTCCATCCAAAGTAGCAGCAGGATCGGAATACAAACCCAGCTTCTTGCTCAGAAAGTCTATGTCTTCTTTTTTTCCGGTAAGGAATGTCCAGCCTGGGCCAGCATGGAATTTCTTGGCGTAAGTTTTCAATACCTCCGGCGTGTCCTTCTGGGGGTCAATCGTGATGGAGTAAAAGAAGATGTCCTTCCCCACGCGATCGCCCAGTATCTTCTGTACCTGAGCCAGTCGAGCCGTCTCCAAAGGGCATGAATATTGGCACGACGTATAGATGAGGTCGATGGCTACGATCTTGCCTTTAATCAGATCGTCATAAAAATGGACCGTCTTGCCCTCTTGCGTGGTCAGTTCGACGTTAGGAAAATAATTTGCGCCCCAGCGGCTGTCGGCGGAGACAGGCCGCGTGGATAAAATTGCCAGCGCTCCCACTAATACGAATGAAATTCCGATGAATCGTGCCCTGTTTTTCCTTTGCATGATCTACTCCCATTTGCTGCCTTTAAAGCCTGCGTTCGAACTGCGGGCTCTCCCCCAGATATATCGAGGTTAGAAAGAGCCCGCTGTCCGGATTTTCCTATGCTAAAGCCGCTTCCGGCGCTTGCTGTGGCATGGCAAGCCTCGGTTACGGGTTAAAAGGCGTTAGTTAGAATCTGGTCCGGTGCCTGGAATGTAACTCCTGTCGGTTTGGGAATCGGCGTCGGCAGCGGGTTCAGGAACACGCCTCCGGCAGAATTGATCTCCCAGCGCAACAGCATCGCATTGTCTTCATGCATGGTGTTGTGGCAATGCTCCATGAACATGCCGCCCCAGTCACGGAACTGCATGGTAATAGTCACGCTGCCATTTTCTCTCAGACGGTAAACATCCTTGCGGCCTGACTCTGCGGGCGACGGCGCGCTCCCGTTGCGATTCAGTATCTGGCCTTCTTCAAAATGGATGTGTATGGGGTGGTCCCAGTTAAAGCCTCCCTGGAGTGTCCAGATCTCGCGGGTGCCGAATTTCGGTGCCGCGGATATCCGGCCAAAGTCGGCCTTGAGCGCTGATCCCCCTGTGCGTCTGCTGGTGCCACCTGTATTATCCGTGGCGATTCCCCAATTACCTCCGCCCGTGTATGACGTGACAGGGTCAGCCTGGTTTTGGCTGGCGCGATCATCGAAGGTAAACAGGCGCTGCCGGGTGACAGGGATGGCGGACAGATCAGGATTCGGAATGAGCGTGATCGGTGTGTTCGGACAAATGCTCTGGTCCGGCACAGTTGGATTCCGCACGACCTGGAAACGCAGGCACGCGCCCACGCAGGGATCGCTCGACTGTCCGGCAAGTGCGGAGGCCACGCTGAGTATGTTGCCCGGGCCTCTGCCGTTCTGATGTTCTTGCAAGTTCACCAAATCGACCGTCTGTCCGATGGTGTAGCGGGAGAAATCAATTACGATGTCATACCGCTCCGCTATGCCTTGTTGATCAAGCTGAGTCAAGGGCACGGTTTGCGGAAGCAGGTTGCCATCATTAGCAATCTGCACCATGACTGAACTGTCACTAAGGGCAAACACGAAGAACCGTGAAACGCTGGCATTCAGCAGACGGAAGCGGTACTTGCGGCGCTCCACCTGGAAGAATGGTTTGTATGCAAGATTCACCGTCATGCGATCGCCAAGGAACCCATCGAACTGGAAGATGTCCATGTTCAACTGGCCATTGGCGTCCCAGGCTTTGTCGGCAAACATCAGATTGACGTCATAATCCAGGTTGCCCCAGTCCAACGTAGTGCCGCTGGGGAGGCGCAGGTTCACGCCGTCATTAATGGCTTCGTTCCCGCGATCCAGCGCGCTATAGATGTTCAACATTCCGGCGTCGCCTTTGTAGACGTTCTGTGATGTGAAGCTGAACATGTGATCGTGAAACCAGTGCGTGCTCATGGTTTCATGCCAGTCGCCGGGGATTTTGTTAATCCCCCCGCTCCCGTTGGGGCTGCCTGCCTTGGGATCAGTGGCTGTGGCGTTGATGGTGGTAAAGCCCGCCAGGACGAATGGATAGTGGTAGTCATAGAACTGGTTGGGGAAGAAGTAAGCGCCGGTGAAGCCGTCATTTTCCGCGCCGTGGTGTCCGTTATGCTCGTGCGTGGAAAGTGTATTTCTTCCGAAGCCGTTGTTTTGCGTGACGTCCGCCGGCAAGCGGTTATGGTGACGGAACAGGATTGGTTCTCCGTAGCGTCCCAGCATCAACTTGGGCGGGATAGTCCCATTGAAAGTCCATACCGAGTTTGGCTGCTGTGTTGGCATGCTGGGATGGAACTTCAGCGGGATTGGCGTCGCCGGATTGATGCCCGAATTCAAGCTCGACGGTACCTGCGGATTGTACGTCGTGTTCGTCGTGGCGGGTGAGGTTGACGCGTCAATCCCAATCACCGGCGGATTCTGGGTAAAGCGTTGATGCGCCCAGATGGCTCCCGGAGGACGTCCCTCGATTGGCCCGGTCAGACCCGTTTGCCCGCCTACGAGAGCGGGATCTAGTGGCTGCTGTGTTTGATTGGCCTGTGCCTGTGGCGCAGGGCTTAACGCAGATACCGGATTCCGTTGGAAGACATCAAAACGAGGCATCGGTTGCGTGAAAGGCAGCACGCCGAAAAGCGGGCTGCTAGGCAAGCCTGTGGGAATTCCACTACCTCCGCTTCGGGTTCCGAAGGTGGTCCTAGTCTGCGCGTTCAGCGGTTTTACAAACGGACTCAGGCCGCCAATCGGCGCAATAATTCCAGCGGAAGTGAACAGGCCCCATTTAACTAGATCACGCCGTGACACCTGCCCATGGGACAGCGCCTTGTTGATCTCAGTGCGATTTCTGCGAGAATTCTCCGCATCCCTGATCCGTTTCCGATCCGAGTTTTCTGATAACCAAAATCCATCTCTGTCATCTTTGCGACCCATACTTTGCTCCTGTGACTCAGTGAATTGATAGTGCTCCGCCTCCGGCTCTGTGACAGAGCCGTACTCCGACTTTGGCGTGTGTTTGAGGCCTTACGTGAAAGAGCTAGCGTTAGAGGTCAATTGCCCGGCAAAACTAGTTTAGAGCGGAGGGCAAGTAGCGGCACGTTGGGATGGCGGGGACGATTGCGTCAAAACAAGCAGATGGCACCGGGGGTCTGTCTGCGATTTTCGACATGCTTCGGCTCCGGAAGTTGCCTACGTGCATATTCAAAACAAACGGACGTGTACAGAAGTCCGCAATGAAATGACAACCAAACCCTTCTTCTTATCCCTGGTGGAACTGCCAATGGGTGCAAATCGTACTGCTCAGTTTTCATCGTGTCAAGAACTGTTTCTCAGTAATTCCTTAACTTAATACTCGCAAAATAATTTGCTTGCCGATTTAAGTAGTGCGGAAGAAGGGTTGCTTTGCCTTAATTTTTGACTTGCCCACATGACTGCTGAATTTCTCTGCAGAGAAAACTCGGAGCAAATCCGAAAAATCAAACTGAAATTTCAAGCCAGGATCTGGCGGGTAATACCGTGGGGGTTTCGCGTCCCCCATTCGCACCAACCTTCTTTAGGGATCCTTCGACTCGACTCGCTTCGCTTGTTCTTAAGTTTGGTCAGCTGAAGATCCGTCATCTGCCAGGAAGACATACTTGGCGTCGATTCCGCCTGTCTGTTTCGCCACGACGTTAAAGCAGGCTGCTGCGGCCATTCCTGTTATCCAGCCCGTTAAGGCATAAGACAGCACGGCTGCCGCAAGCAGGTAGATGTTGTAAAGTACACCACCCGAGCGCGCCAAATTGATGTTCAGATTTAGATGAAAGACGGGGCCGATTATGCCAAGCGGCAGAGTGAAGTATTGAGCACTGCCGAACGCATAAACGAGAAAGGCCCCTAATCCAAAGACGGCATATGCAATCGCCAAAACACGTGCGACCGGTGACAATCGGATGGAGATAATACGCATACTGGGGCGATTCTAAGGCCGTTTCATCGTCCTTGGGTACGGTTTCTGCGATGGCAGCCCGGGTAGGTTCGAGTTCCTCCTTTTGACCAATCACTTTTCCCTATCCTTCTACCCACCTCCCTCATGTGGCCAACAAGGCCTTGTACCTTTGCGCAGCAGTTCTGGATTGAATCTCCCCTGAAAATGTGTTGAAATCTGATACACCCAATACGTCGTTTGGATACAGTTTTGACCTGGATTTCAATGTTTTTCAGCCTATCTCGTTGAAAACAGGTTTGGATCGTCCAGATGCCTTCCGGTAGGGAATTTAAAGGTCCTGTCTGCGTGCCTTATGAGACGTTTTGCCACTATCGTTGCGCTATATCTGGGTTTTTTATCGATGAATACAGGCCTTCGCGCCCAGGAATCTTCTGAACTGTCCGCGTCGCAAATTGCGGTGCAAAGCCAGGAAGCTCTCCAGCAGCATAACGAGCAGAAAGCGCTGACTTTGATCAAAGAGGGCCTGGTGCGTTTCCCTGACGATGAAGGCCTGAAGATTCAGCTGGCGCGGGTATATGTGGAGCAGAAAAAAGATCGCCAGGCGATTGGCCTCTTGAATGCCATCCTGCTGGCCAATCCTTCCAGCCGCAATGCCAAGATTCAGCTGGCCCAGATTTTTGGCTATCGCGCCAACTATCGTGACGCCGACCGGATCTACCAGGAGCTGCTCGCGGCCGATCCCGACGATGAAGCGGCATCTCTGGGCCTGGTTCATAACCTGATCCTCGAAGGCAAAAAAGACGAGGCGCGGCTGCAGCTGCAACAGGCTTTTGCCCGTCATCCTTCCAGCCTGGAGTTGCAGCAATTCAGTGACTACCTCACCGAGGTTCCCGGAACGGAAACGCCTGCGCGGCCGGTGCATCGCATACAAAACGTCGAGCAGTTTTTTGCCGACACATCGGGCAATCGGTCCGTTTATTCCGGACAGGGTGTGGTGTATCAAGTTACGCGGAATTTTACCGGCAGGTTTCGGATGGAAGAGACCTCGCTTTGGAAAACCGGCACTTTTACCGAATCAGTTCTTTCCGGCTCCGCGGAGGGCCGCATCAGACTGGGTAAATATGCAGCCGTACGCACCAGCGTGGGCGCGGTGCGCTTTGTGGATACCAACAGCCAGCTACTGTATGGCGGCGATCTGGAGTTGTTCCCGTGGAAACACCTCATGGTGTCCGGAGGGTTCGCGCGCTATCCCATTGTGCCTACGTTTGATTCAACCCAGTTTAATCTGCTCTCTGAGGGATGGCACGGCCGCGTGGATTACAGCACGCGCAACTTTTCACTCGACGGCAGTTTTTCCCTCACGCACTACTCTGACTCAAACAAAGGCGAGCGCGAGTGGGCTGAGACCTTGCGCTGGTTCGGCTTTCACGACAACAAGTTTGCCGTGGGCGGAGGCTATGCTTTTCGCCATATCCACTTCAGCAAAGACCTGAACCACGGCTATTTCAGTCCAGGGCAATACCACAGCCACCTGGGCGCCGCAGGCTTCCGTCTTCGGCTGGGCAAGCATTACCACGGCGAGTATATGGGATACGGCGGCGTCGAGTCGCTGGAGAATTTCGCTGATTACTCTCCCGCCGGCGAACTGCTTTTGAAAAATGATTTTTATTTTGGAAAGTGGGACCTGGCCGCGGACTACTCGTATTACCACCTGATCCAAACCACGGGGGCATTCCGCGCGAACTCCGTCTCTGTGATACTCGGCTACAAGTTTTAGAAAAATCGCTTTCAGGATCGTTCAGAAAGGGCTATGGGAATGTCCGGCAACGAAAAAAACCGCAATTTTAGAGTCCTGATTGTGGATGACGACGACTCCACTCGCAGCCTGCTCAGCTCGATCCTGAAGGCTGAAGGCTATGACTGCCTCACCGCGAACAGCGTGGCCTCCGCCGATGTGATCCTGCGCCAGGAACCGGTACAGCTGGCCCTGCTGGATCTGTATCTGGGAACAGCCAACGGGCTCAATGTGCTTGACCTGATCAAGGTTTTGCAGCCGCAATGCGCCTGCGTGATCATGACCGCCCACACCAGCGTTGAGACAGTAACCAAATCTCTGGGCTCAGGCGCCATTGAATACCTGGGCAAACCACTGTTGATCGACGATCTCCTGGCATTGGTGCGCAGAGTGCAAGCGAGCCGGCGTGCGTCGAGTGAGGCCACCGCGTCCGTGGACGAAGGGCCGGAGACGTCAATCATAGGCCGGACGCCCAAAATGCTTGAGGTGTATCGCGCCATCGCGCGAGTGGCTCCGACTGAAGCCGGGGTGCTGATTCTGGGCGCCAGTGGAACAGGAAAAGAGCTGGTAGCTCGCGCGTTGCATGATCACAGCGCCCGCGCGAAGATGCCGTTTGTTCCCGTGAACTGCGGCGCATTGCCGGAAAACATTCTGGAGAGCGAGCTGTTCGGCCACGAAAAAGGCGCATATACCGGCGCCGACAGCAGCCGTCCTGGCCTGTTCGAGGCGGCGCACGGCGGCACGCTGTTCCTTGACGAAATCTCTGAAACCAAGCAGGGCTTTCAGGTTAATTTGCTGCGTGCGGTGCAGGAGCAGCAGATCCGGCGCGTGGGTTCGCACAAGTACACTCCGGTCAACGTGAGAATTGTCGCGGCCAGCAATCGCGACCTGACCAAGATGATGAGCGATGGACGTTTTCGCGAAGACCTTTATTATCGCTTGAGCGTGGTGGTGATAAACCTGCCTACACTGGAGGAACGTCGTGAAGACATCCCTCTGTTGGTGCAGCATTTCTTGAAGCGCTCAAACCTGAAGAACAAACGCGCCATCAAGATGACCGAGCCGGCGGTAAGACTGTTGACCAATTCGTCGTGGCCGGGCAACGTGCGCGAATTGGAGAACCTGGTGGAAAGGCTGGCGATCTTCTGTACCTCCGGCGAGATCGGAGTAGCGGATGTGGAACATGAGCGGCAACTTCTGCGCACCAATGGCGTGCCCGACAAGACGCCTCCCACAACGCTGGAAGATATGGAAAGACAGCACATCATGCGCGTATTGCAGGAGCACGCGGGAAACAAATCAAAGGCTGCGCGGGCCCTGGGAATCGAGCGGAAAACGCTTTATCAGAAGGCGCGGCGGCTGGGAATCGATTTGATGGTGGGCTAACCAGCCAGATTCGCAACCGCCTTCTTGATTGCCAATAACGAGTTTAAACAGCGAGCGATGAAGATATTCTCCAACCCGAAGAACACCAGGCCGATCACGTGGGGCCGCTGGGTGCGACTCAACGTAGTGCTGCTGGGGCTTGTGTTTCTGGTAAATCTCAGTTTCCCGGTAACCACGTTGAGCCAGAAGCTCAATGATTTCTTCTTTCGCCTGCGCCGGCCCATGCCAGTTTCGCGCGATGTAGCCCTGGTGCTGATTGACGATGCCAGTCTGGCACAGAATGGAAGATGGCCGTGGCCGCGGGCGCAACTGGCCAAGTTACTTCAATCAGTAAGCCGGCAACAGCCAAAGGCGATCGGCCTCGACGTGCTGTTGTCTGAGGTAGAGGACGAGCAAAATGACGCCGAACTGGCAAAAGCAATGCAGGCAGCTCCGAATCTGGTCCTCGCTTCCAAGATATCCACTTCGCCAACAGGAAACATGTGGCTTGATCCCCTGCCTGGTTTCGCGCGAGCGGCAACGGGCGTTGGCCACGTGCAGGCCATTATTGACTTTGATGGACTCTGTCGCGGCATTCCTGTGGACGAACCCAGCGCGGACGGGCTGCGCCCGGCATTTGCGTTGAAGCTGGCGTCGCTGGTTCACCCATCCGTCGGCGCCCTGATGGGAATCAACGAGCCCGCTTACGAAATTGAGAACCCTGGTATCGAGCATGTCGCCACACGGCCGCCCATGCTGATCGACTACCGCCACCAGTTTGAACCGGGGCAGCCCAATCCGCCATTCGAGGTAGTCTCCGCCGGCGATCTTCTCGCCGGAAAGAGCGCTCCGCAGCTGGCGGGAAAGGTTGTGCTGATTGGATTTGGCGCCATCGACGTCAGCGATCGACTGCCCACACCGGTGAGCAACCAGCTACCCATGCCGGGCGTGGAAATCAACGCCAATGCAACCGACATGCTATTGAGCGGCAGGTCACTGAATCACCTCGGCAACGTCAGTGAGTTTGCATTGGTTCTATTGATGAGCATGGGCTCGCTCTGGCTGGTGGTGCGCCACCCCGGAACACGCGGCCTTCTTCTGCTGGCAGGAATGCTCGCCGCAATATATGTGGCGGCCTTCTTCCTGTTCCAGGATTTTCATCGGCTGTTGTCGTACGGCCCACTGCTGATTGCCGGTGTGCTCGCAGCTCCGCTTGCGCAACTGGAGAACTTGTTGATCGTCGATCGCGAAGTGACGTCACGGCTGCAGCAGCTGCGGCAGGCGATCACGCCCTATTATGGCGGTTTGAAGCCGGCGCAGCGCGGCATTGAGACCGCGGGCAGCCTCTACTGGAAACTGGCGGCGCTGAAAGAACTCCAGGCTGAACTATCGTCGCTTTACCGTTTCAACCAGACATTGCTGGAGACCATGCGCGAAGGTCTGGCGGTGTTTGGAGCCGACGGCGAATTGCGCTTCAGCAACTCTACCTGGAAGACCTTCTCGGAACGCCAGCGCAAGGATCTGGAAAGCCTGGCGGCAGTGGCCCAGTTGGCGGGAGGATGGCGCGAACTTGCAGATCTCTCATCCGATGCGGACGCATGGGCGGAGAACGAAGTTCCACTGGGTGAAGAGCTATGGCTGTTTCGCGCTGTGCGCCTGCCCTGGACATCGTTTGCAGACTCGGGGGCGATCCTGTTGATCGCGGAAGACATCACCGCACGCAGGCAGAGAGACCAGGCCCGCTCGGAGGCCCTGAGCTTTGTTACCCATGAACTGCGCACGCCGTTGATCTCAATCCAGGGCTTTTCCGAACTGCTGATGCGCTATCCGAATTCTCCCGCAACCGTCGAAGCGCCAGCGACGATTTTCCGGGAAACACACCGCCTGGTTGCGATGATCAATACCTATCTTGAGGTGCTGCGGCTGGATGCCGGAGCGCGACCGCTCCGGCTGGCACGCACCAATGTTCGCGACATGGTGGAACACGTGGAGAGAGTCGTACAGCCGCTGGCGGCGTCGGCCAAGGTCCCGGTCAAGGTAGTGGTGGATTGCGCGGACGAATTTGTGCTTTGCGACGAAACCCTGATTTCCGGCGCCTTGCTGAATCTGGTCAGCAACGCCATCAAATACGGCAGTGAGGGCACTGGCGTAACCGTGCATGTCTCATCTTTGGATGAAGACGTGCAGTTTGAAGTACGGAACTCCGGGCCGGTGATACCGGAAGCCGAGCTGGAACAGCTTTTTGAGCGTTTCTATCGCCCGGCTCGCAGTGAGTCGATTCCCGGATGGGGACTGGGGCTTAGTTTTGTCCGCCGCATCTCGCAGCAGCATGGTGGGCGGGTACAGGTAAGCAGTAATGAAAAGTCGGGCACCTCTTTTGCGTTTACATTGCCGAGAGGAGCCCGCGAAGTGTCAGAGGTGGCACCATGAAAAACAAGGTTGCAATTACGATGATCGGCGCGGTGTTGTATTGCGTAGGCGCAGCAGCCCAGCAGAGTTCACAGGCTGCCGTGAATGCGCCGTATGCCGGCGCGACGATTTCCGATTTCAAGGGAAAAATCAGTATCCAGCTGCCGGCCCAGGCGTTCACGGCGCCGGCGCGGGGCGAGGTCCTTCCGCCGGAAACGACGGTGAACACTGAGGATGGCCGGTTATTGCTGAAGCTTTCCGATGGCAGCGATATTCTGGTTCGTCCGCACACCAAGCTGATATTGAAGCAGCCGGAAACCAGTGGCTGGAAGTATTTTCAAATCATGATCGGCCGCGTACGCACCAGCATCCAGAAGCACCTGGGCGGCACGCCGGCATTCCAGATCGGCACGCCCAGCGCGGTGATTTCCGTGCGTGGCACCAAGTTTGACGTGGAAGTTGATCGTCGTGGATTTACCGAAGTGGACGTAGACGAAGGCGTTGTGGAGCTTGAGGGGCTCTCAGGGCGAGGAGAATCGGTCATGATCACGGCTGGGTTCTCGAGCCGGGTGGGCAGCGAAACCGCTCCGGAAACGCCGCGTCCAACCCGCGACCTGCGTCCTCAGCTTGATCGTCCGGGCAAACAGGGCGGGAAATCAGGCGACGACAACGATTCCATCGGCAAGCTGCTCGCCTCCGACCACGATCGGCACGATGATGATAGTGGAAGCCATCATGGCGGTGACTCTTCCTCCGGCTCTGACAGCAGCCATTCCTCCGGGGGCGGCTCTGACAGCGGGGACCATGGTTCGGGCTCGTCCTCCGGTTCAGATGGAGGCTCGTCCTCCGGCTCCGATGACCGCGATCGTTCCGGGAGTGGCGACCACCATGGCGGTGGTACCAAGCCACCTGATATGGCCTAGATGTTTGGGGCTACGCCCAAGGGTGTAGCTTGTTCTAGCCTCGTTACTGGGCGCTTTGGCGGTGTGGTTTCCGCATAAGCGCCCAGTGGCATTTCTTCCGCAAAGCCCTTTCCTGAAACTGTATCCAGCTGACACACTGCTGGGTGCCATCGACCCGAAAGCAAACGCCATAATGCCTATTATGTATTGATAATAAAGCACTTATAGGGTGCCCCTGTTTGGAACCCTGGCTGCAATTACCTGTACCGGAGAGCACGGATCCACCTTGCTCACCGGCACTGATGTGGGAAAGGTACAGTCGTGAAGCGCAGCTTGCAGACCACGAATCAATGGCACTGTCTCCGGTTTTCGTCAACCGAAGCAGCGGCCATTAGTTCACCATCTGCATTGTGCGTCGGGCATGTACAGGGGAGCGATAACCAGACGGAGTCGCCCCGCCATCAGCGCCTGGATAGTAGTACTCTGGTTCCACAACGCCACTCGATCGAATTCCTTAGAAAGCTAAAATTTGGAGGCCCCATGAAACGGGTTTTTTTATTCACACTTCTCAGTGTGGTGTTTGCTTTGTTGCTGACAGGTTGCGGCGGAGGTAGTGGCAGCAATACCATTACCGCCGGAGCAGGAAATGCCACGATACAGACCGGCGATGCGGTCAATGATCAGATTGCTAAGTTTGAACTGACCATCACATCGATCACCCTGACGGGCGTAAGCCCCACGGCCACCACCGGGAACCTGTTGAGCAAGTCGGCTGAGGTGGAATTCACCCACCAGGCCGGAACGCTCGAGCCGCTGACTCTCGCCAACGTACCGCAGGGAACCTATAACGGGGCAACGATCAGCATTTCCGGCGCGGAAGTCGTGGTCATCAACGGAACCACGCCTACCAAAGTGCCTGCGACGCTATCCAGTGGCACAGTCAACGTGACTTTCGCCAACATAGTGGTCGGCTCTTCACCGCTGTTCATCAACTTCGATCTCGACCTGGCGAACTCCGTGGTGCTGAATGGAACACCGATTACTTCAGCCACGATCACGCCTAAATTCAACGTGACGTCCACTACCACGCCGCCGGCCGGCAATGAGGGCAACGAAGATCACAATGACGGCGAAATGGATGACGTTCACGGTACAGTAAAGAGCATCACCGCTCCGAACTTCACCATCACCACCAATTCCACTGACATTACGTTTGCCACGGACGCGAACACCAGATTCAAGGACGGCATCACGCAATTGTCTGACTTGAAAGTTGGCGACATCGTTGAAGTTGATGGCGAAACCAAGGCCGACGGCACCAGGCTGGCGACCAAGGTGGAAAGAGAAAGCAGCCAGAACGGCGAAGAAGCCGAGGGCTTGATCTCAGCTCTGGATAACCCGCTGACCACCATCACCATCATCCACCAGGAAGATTCAACGGGTAATTCGAACTCGCCGGTAACCGTGCCGATCGGCGTCAACTCCAGCACGGTTTACAGCGTCCGGACCGATAAATTGAACATCACCGCGCCAGCGTTTGACGCGACCCACATTGGCAAAGGACAGCGCATTGAGGCCGATTCCAGCACCAATACGACTCCGCTCCTGGCCACCAAAGTGAAACTGCGTGAGCAGGCCCTGATTGGAACGGTTGCAGCGTCACCCGCGCCGACCACTTCAGGCTTCACTCTCACTATCAGCCCGACCTCCGCATTCGGAACGTTGAGCGGCGCCACCAGTGTGGCGGTCACGTTCGCTAACGGAGCAACGCTTCTTACAACTCCGACCGCTGGAGCCACCGTCCGCGTACGCGGCCTGGTGTTCTTCAACGCCGGCGCATACTCAATCATCGCCGTCCGCGATGACGACAACCACTAAACAGCTCCTCTCCTTTAACCTGAAGGCCTGCTTCGGCAGGCCTTCGTTTTTTATGTCGCTGCGCTCCAAACCGCTAGAGGGCCTTCCACGCTGTGGAGATCGCCCAGCTCCTTAGGCAGCGGGCTCGGCGCGTGGGCGGCCTCGCCCTCATAACAGCACGCCTGCTTGTGGGTCGCTGCGCTCCAAACCGCTAGAGGGCCTTCCACGCTGTGGAGATCGCCCAGCTCCTTAGGCAGCGGGCTCCGCGCGTGGGCGGCATCGCCCTCATAACAGCACGCCTGCTTGTGGGTCGCTTGCGCTCCAGACCGCTAGAGGGCCTTCCACGTTGTTGAGATCGTTCAGCTCCCGGGGCAGCGGGCTCGGCGCGTGGGCCGTGGTTTAGCGTGAAGCAGAAAAAGCTATGGTTTGGCGTAAGGCAGCGCGCTCAACTCGTCTTCCGGCACCATACGGACCTCGATTGCGCCCTCCTGCGGTAACGCGTCCAGTGGAAGACGGTCGCGCCAGACAGAAAAGCGCACACGCAGTGTGGATCCTTGAACTGCATCAAGAAGGCTAAGCGGCACGCGGCATTCAAAGAGAGACTGAAGCCCGGCGCCAACTGCCTGCGGCTGATCCATGTCTCCATTTTCCGCGAACTTCCAGCCATGCAGGCTGCCACCGGAGATATCGGCTTCCACGCGATGGGTGTTAGGGCCTGTGGTTCCCTGCAACGGCAACGTTTCTATCGCCACCACGAGCCGGGTGCCGTCTTCCGCCCATTCGGCCGGAGGCTCCATGAAATCCAACCGGCAATAAAGGTTCTCTTCATCGATAGCGGCGTAGCCCGTGTCCAACAGGAACAACTTCCCATGCATGGCGGAAGAATGGCGGTCGGCAACATGCGTGGCCGCGCCCAGCCATTCAAAATAGCCTATGTTCCGCCCATCTATTTGAGGATGGATATAGGCGGTCTGCGGCGTAAATTGCAGACGGGAGCGCATACCCGCGATAGGCTGGGCCAGTGCGTCCGGGGGCGCGCCGCCAAGTGCTGAATACACGTTGGAGAGATGTTTGCGGTAGAGTTCGTCAAACTCGCGATCATTCTCGGAATGGTGTTCCGGGCCGTACCACCAGTTCCAATCACTGCCTTCAGCGATAAGCAATTCGGCCAGCGCGAGTTCCCGCTGTCCGGGTTCAGCCTTGTCCGAGTTCTCAGCAAAAAAATCACGCGCCGCGGAAAGATAGTCCCATGCCGTGTTGTCTTCAGGCGCTCCGATCCAGACGTCGAAATTGGCGTTGATCCATGATCCTGGAAAAATCGAGTTTAGCTCCCGCGGCGTCTTGTCGCGTTCAATCGCCTCGGAGATAGTCAACGCTTCCATCGCCGGATCTTTCTGGATGCCGTCATACAGACGGCGCAGGAACTCACGGCCTGAGTGGGGATAAGACTCCCATGCGTTCTCGCCATCAAGAATAATCGGAACAACTGCCGTTCTTCCCTTCCCGGCCACTTGTGACGCAGATTCCTTGACGCGACGAATGAAATCCTGCGCGGCATCCTTGGCGGGAACGCCGGAATAGACAAAGCCGATCAGGTCAGAGAGTGAATGGTCGCGAAAGACAACGTTCATGGCGGCGCTGTTTTGTTTCCAGCGGTAAACGCGGTAAAGCTGGTCCGCGCCGACGGCGTCAAGGTTCCCTTTGCCGTCGCGATGAAACGTCGCGCCGACGGAACGGCCGAGAACGCCTTCATCGGTCGCCACCCAATTCAGTCCCACCTCATGCGCAATTCCCAGGACCTGGTCAGAGACGCTGCCTTCTGACGGCCACATCCCGCGCGGGCGCATACCGAATACCTTTTCATGCAGTTTCAAGCCGCGTTCAATCTGTTGCCGCGCATCATCCGGATGATTGAATCGCTTGCCGGGCAGAGGCAGACCATGGTGCGAAACAGCGCCGATATCCGTATCGCAAAGAAGTGGGAGGATGGGATGATAAAAGGGTGAAGTTGAAATCTCAATCGCGCCGCGCTTCCCTGCCTCCGCATAGGCGGGAAGTACCCTGGCCAGGAATTCGCGCTGCCTGGCCATGACCAGCTGCTGGTCCTGCAATGAATAATTTCGCCCTTTATCAATCAGACCATGAATGTCTTGGTCCTCCAGAAAAAACTCGTCCATCCATGCGATTTGCGAAAGCACCTGGAGGTCTGTGATGTCGATGTCGCGCAGGCGGTGCGCTGCCGCGGTCGCATCCTCCGGGCGCGTGTGAAATTCGCTCCAGAGTTCGCGGTAACGCGGATACCTGCCGATCATGTTGTCGACGTTCGCCTGAAAGAGATAGCGGAGGACGAACATCTTCTCTCCCAGGCCCATTTCCTGAGCGGGCCGGGATGCGGCTTCGAGAAACGGATCGTGCGCGGCCCCGGAGACATATTCCTGCAGCTGTTCGATCAGCGAGGGAACAAGGTTGAAGGTCTGGTGCATCGCCGGGAACTCATCCAGCAATTTCACCATGCCGTAGTAGTCCTTCAAAGCATGCAGACGGACCCATGGGAGGCGGTATTCTCCCGTGACCAGGTCTTTGTAATACGGCTGGTGCATGTGCCAGAGAAACAAAAGCTGGATGCCGGGAGTATCCACTTATCCATTAATAACACAAGCCGCCTTCTGCTAGACTTTTAGAAGAAAAACGCGTGCGCATTTTCACCCGCTACATTCTGAAGGAAGTCGTGTCACACGGGCTCATCGGGGCCTCAGTCTTCACATTCGTCATCTTCATGCGTGAAGTTACACGGATCCTCGAGGCGGTGGTACGGAACAGCGCTCCTCTGCCCAGCGTTGCCGAGTTTTTCTTTTTCACGCTTCCAGTGGCGCTCAAAGTCACCATTCCCATGGGTGTGCTGGTGGGGATCCTGCTCGGCCTGAGCCGCATGGCTGCCGACAGTGAAGTCACT
>DASTPO010000513.1:0-3451 GCA_035762225.1 Candidatus Angelobacter sp. | reverse complement strand
CAGCCATTCGCCCCGCTGCCAGCCTGAACATTAGCCATGGAGGAACTCCGCCATGGTTCAGGCTAAAGTGACGCTAACATTCCCGGAAACTCTGCAATTCATAGCTGAAACAGGTTCGGGACATCGCATGATTCTTGATGGGCCAGCTACAAATACCGGACCGAAGCCGATCGAGCTGGTTGCGGTGGCCCTGGCCGGTTGTACCGCGTTTGATGTGGCTACGATTCTGCGCAGCAAAAAGCACAAGAGGATTTCGGCTTATGAAGTCTCTGTGGAGGCCGAGCAACAACAGTTTCCGCCGCAGGTGATCTCCAAGGTTAGAATCCATCATTCGATCAAGGGTGATGAACTGGACGCGAAATCGGTTGAGGATGCGATCGAACTGTCCGAGGTGAAGTATTGCTCGGTGGGAGCCATCGTGCGGCAGAGCGGGGCGGAGATCGTTACCACGTACGCGATTCAATCGGCCGAAGAGATTGAGGTTGGCTCGATGCACGCAGCTGTGTCGTGACCGAGCTATTGAAGAATCGAGTAGTCAAAGAGCTGGGATAATCCCCGGGTTCCTGGCGGCCTGCGGTTGCCGCTTTCGGCCGGGCGCGCCTTCCAGGCACCCTCTGCGGGAGGAGTTTGCGCTCTCGGCAATAGCTGCTAAAATCGTCCGTTGCCCCCAAACAAGCTTATTGAGATATGGAGAACTAGACTTTTATGGCATATGTAATTGCAGAGCCTTGCATCGGGACCAAGGATGCCGCGTGCGTGGATGCGTGCCCCGTGGACTGCATCCATCCCAAGAAAGATGAACCGCAGTTTGAAGGCGCGGAGATGCTGTTCATCGACCCGGTGGAATGCATTGATTGCGGCGCGTGCGTGCCGGTCTGTCCGGTTTCGGCCATTTTTGCCCTCGACGATCTTCCGGAAAAATGGAAAGAATACGCGGAAAAAAATGCCAAACACTACGGCCGTTAAAGGCTGGAAGCTTTGTTTAGACGCGCAGCCGCAGGGTTGCGCGTTTTTGTTTTGCCCGCGATGTATGCTTGAGTCGAAATGTCCAGGCAGTCTGAAGCCTTGATTCTCCGCACCTATCCGTTCCATGAAGCGGACCTGCTGGTCACCTTCTTCACGCGAGCGGAAGGCAAGATCAGGGGTGTGGCCAAAGCGGCCAAGAAATCCAAACGGCGGTTTGGCGGCGCGCTGGAGCCGCTGACCCATGTGACCGCGCACTGGGCGGAAAAAGAAAAACAGGAGCTGGTGCGTTTGGACTCCTGCGACATCATCTCCTCGCCGCTGGCCACCGAAGTCACGTACCCGCGCCTGGTGGCGCTCAGCTACGTGGCGGAGGTGATTGACCAGCTGCTGCCCGATCGCGAACCCAGCGACGACATCTTTCGCCTCACGCTGGCCGTGGTCAACCACTTGAAGGCCGATTCCATCTGGATGCCGCTGACATATTTTGATCTATGGATCGTGCGGCTGATCGGACTGCTGCCCGATCTGAATGCCTGCGCAATGTGCGGCGTGGTCCTGAATGGCAGCCGGGCATATTTCCATCCGCTGGCCGATGGTCTGCTCTGTGCTGACGATAAAAGACTGGCCAGTAGCGAAATTTCCGCCGACTCCCGGGCTTTGGTGGCGCAGATGTTTCGCGCGCCGCTGGACCGGCTTGACCGTACAGCCTGGTCGCGCGTACGGGGAGCGGACCTTCGCCGCTTTCTGGCCCAGCGCATTGAGCGCCATATTGAGCGCAAGCTGGTCACAGCAGCGATGCTGGAGCGGATCGACTGAGGTCGAGCAATTAGCAACTGGCAATTAGCCGAGCAAGGGCCCGAGTTTGACATTAGGTGTACAGGCCGAACCTAGACTTTCTCTGGCCTTTGCTCATTGCTCACCGTATATGACTGAAAAGCTGCACCAGTGCTCTGAAACCGGCCGCGCTTTCCCTACCGAGGCAGAAGCGCGCGCCAGTGAAGTGCGGTTCCGTCAGATACAGGCGGAATGCGACGCCGATCAGGCGCCGGATTTGCGTCCGGGCGACGTGATCTACGTTGACACGGAGCTCTATATCAGCCACGGCCGGGATGATTTTCGCGGCGGCCTGGGCGAAGTGACTGAGGTCCGTCCGGATAGAAGCAAGGGTCAACCTACGCCCTTTGTCCGGGTGGCGCAGGAGCCGGATACGCTGCACAACTGGAAGATCCTGGCGGCAAGCCAGAAAAAGCTGCGCGCGGAGTTCGGCAAGAACTGGGCGCATCCTGATCCGGACCATCGGCCGGAGTTCAATGAGTGGTGATGCAAAGCAATTAGCAAATAGCAATTGGCAACTGGCCAAGTCTCCCCGCAGCGGACTTGCTAATTGCCATTTGCGAATTGCCAATTGCTGTTTCTGATAAATTAATACCTTCGCATGCCAAACACCGTTCCCACATATCAGGAAATCATTTTTCGCCTGCAGAAATTCTGGGCGGAGCGTGGATGCGTGCTGCAGCAACCGTATGACATTGAAGTGGGCGCGGGCACCATGGCCCCGGAGACGTTCCTGCGCGTACTGGGACCAAAGCCGTACAAGGTGGCCTATGTGCAACCATCACGGCGGCCGGCTGATGGTCGTTATGGAGACAATCCAAATCGGCTGTACAAACACATGCAGATGCAGGTAATTCTTAAACCTCCACCTGAAGACGTGCAGGAGCTCTATTTGAAGTCGCTGGAGGCGCTGGGAATCGAGCTGCGCAAGCATGACATTAAGTTTGAGGAAGACAACTGGGAAGCGCCGACGCTGGCCGCCTGGGGTGTCGGCTGGCAGGTGATGCTGGACGGTCTGGAGATTACCCAGTTTACCTACTTCCAGCAGTGCGGTGGCATTGACCTGGATCCGATCTGCGCCGAGCTGACCTACGGGTTGGAGCGCATCGCGGCGTTCCTCCAGGATGTGGATAGCATTTATGACATTGTCTGGGCGCGTGATCCGTCAACCGGCCACGAAGTGACCTATCGCGATGTGCGTTATCAGGACGAGCTTCAGATGTCGGTTTACAACTTCGAGCAAGCTGACGTGGAAAAGACCTGGAAACATTTCGAGATGTATGAGAGCGAGTCGCAGACGCTGATCAACCAGTTCAACGTGTTGCTGGCTGACAAGAATGGGACGGTCGATGCGAAACTGCGTTTTCCTCTGCTGGCTGCGTACGAGCTCTGCCTGAAGTGTTCGCATCTTTTTAATCTGCTCGATGCCCGCGGGGCCATCTCGGTGACGGAGCGCGTTGGCGTGATCGCCCGAATTCGGCAGCTTGCCGTGGGTCTGGCCAAAGCCTACGTGGCGCAACAGAACTTGAGCGGTGAAGCCGCCAAACAGCAGACGGGAGGAGCGGCCTGATGCCCGACTTTCTGCTTGAGATTGGCACTGACGAGATTCCCGCGAGGATGATGGATAGCGCATGGCAGGATCTGGGAAAGC
>DASTPO010000512.1:0-8742 GCA_035762225.1 Candidatus Angelobacter sp. | reverse complement strand
GACGGCCGTTATGAAAGCTGGATGGAAAGCATTGTGCCGGAGCACCGGCAGCAGGTGCACCAGTCGATTACCGAAGCGCTGGCCAGCAAGGGCGAGTACGAAGTGCAGTACCGCGTGGTCCTGGCCGACAAGAGCGTGCACTGGCTGGAAGCGCGCGGACGGACCATCGTGATTGGAGACACGCCGGTACGGATGCTGGGCGTGGCCATGGATGTAACCTCGCGCAAGGCGGCGGAGCAGACGTTGCGCCAGTCAGAGAAGCTTGCCGCCACCGGACGTCTGGCCGCGAGCATCGCGCATGAGATCAACAATCCTCTGGCTTCGGTGATGAATGCGCTTTACATACTCCGGACCAACTCGAAGATGCCGGAGTCGGCGCTGATCTACGTGAAGACAGCGGAAGAAGAGCTGGCGCGCGTGGTCCACATCACCAAGCAGACGCTGGGCTTCTATCGCGAGATCGCTTCGCCGGTGATGAGTTCTGTGCCGCACCTGTTTGACGAAGTCCTGGCTGCCTATGATGCACGGATTGAACAGGGCCAGATCACTGTGCACAAGGAGTTCGCGGATGTCGGGCAGCTTGCGGCCTTCCCCAGCGAACTCCGCCAGGTTTTCTCCAACCTGGTGCTGAACGCCATTGAAGCCAGTTCGGTCCACGGCAGTATCTACATCCGCGTGCGCCAGGCGCATGGCCCGCTGGGCCGCCCGGGCATCCACGTAACCGTGGCGGATGATGGCTGCGGCATTCCCGCGGAAAACATCTCCCGCATCTTTGAGCCTTTCTTCACCACCAAGGACTCAAAAGGAACCGGGCTGGGTTTGTGGGTAAGCCAGGGAATCGTGGAAAAACATCAGGGATTGTTGCGGGTGCGCAGCCGGACAGATGAGGCCCGCCACGGAACCTGTTGCACCATCTTCTTGCCGTTCGCTGCCAATGAGAGCAGCGCGGAAGAGCCGCAGATTACCGCTCCGGAGTCGGTGGCCGGCGACATGATCACCAGGAGCGCTTCAGGGTCCGGCGATGACCGGTCTGCCGCGTGAAGCGAAGTAGGCCCACTAGTCGCAACTTTCTTACGCCAGCGGCAAGCCGGAGTCCGGAGTAAATTTCCTGAGACCTAAGCCGACTTTCTTGCTCTGTCCGCCTGAAACTCAATAAGCTTGCCGCGTTCAGGGACCCATGCTGGCTGATGTGACTTGAAATTTGCCGGAATGTAGAAAACGATTACTTTCCCCATAACCACAACCTCTCACTTGCAGAGGCTAGCAACGTGGTAGCTGCGGCTTGCTTAAAGACCAATTAAAAATCCTAAGCTTGTAGAGCGCACGGCACGCACTCAGGAACCATGCGGATGCCAATCTCGCTGGTGCACCACGCAGACATGCAAGACTGACTCCGTAAAATTCCGATCGCTGCTGCCTCCGGTCGCTCCGCCGCGAGACATCGGCGCACGATGATGGACCGGACTGCAAGAAAGATCAGGGCCGCCATAACAGAAGGAACTTACCGAAAGATGCACGCTTTTGCATAGCTCTGCCGGCCGGGAAGGTATCTGAGGTAATCAGCAAACTACGTTGAATTGAAAGCATTTATGCGGGGATGGGTCTATCCCGCCAACATTAAGAGATTTAATAATTCAGCAGTTCTGGGTTTTTAGAGTATCCTATCAGCCACTGAAGCAGTTACGTTTGTGCTATGCCCATGGTAAGAACACAACACGCTATCAAAAGCGGGAGACGCCTGCCCTCAGGTTTTACGCTGGTTGAAGCCATGGTGGTGGTGATGGTGATTTTGATCATCGCGGCCATTGCCATTCCCAGCCTGCTCCGGGGCAAGATGCGCGCGAATGAGGCTGCGGCAGTGGCGTCCGTCAAAACCGTGGAGACGGCACAGACGATCTACTTTAATGCCTATCCCGAGGTGGGTTATGCCAGCAGCCTGCCCAACCTGGGGACCCATGGCAGCTCCTGTGACAAGCCGGTCAGCACGGCATCCTGCATCATCATGGACGACGCGCTCACCAGTGGAGTGAAGAGCGGATTCATTTTTGAAGTGGTCAATGACGGCAACAAGCCGTCCATGAGCTACACCGTGACGGCCACGCCGGAAACGAGCGCCAGCGGACGTTGCGCCGTGAGCTCAGGCGAGAATGGCGAACTTCATTTTTCAGTTGCGGGGACCACCGCAAGCGGCAGCCGCAGCCTGGGGACCAGCGCCAGTGCAAGCGACTGCGAAATGTAAGCGTTTCAAACGCCGTTTCACCGCGTTGATTCTCTTTCCTGATTCAAAAACTCACTGAGCTTTCACGGTCACTGACACGCGTGTGTTTTCCCAGTCCAGGTTCAGCTCTGCCGTGTCATCACCTTTTTTCTCGAAGGCAATGGTGAATTCCTCAACCTTCTCGGGGAGTTGGCTCTTTGTCATGTCGACTCGCGCCAGGTCCTGGCTCTCGTCATACTTGGTGCCCCATTGCCCGGTTTGCTTGTTGATGATCAGCTTCCACGTGCCCTCCGACGGGAGAGTGTAAAGCGTGTATTTACCGGCCGGCACCTTTACCCCGCCAATGGTCAGATCGATTTCGGTGGTGAGAGCGGTGGCTTCATTGGCTCCCGTGCGCCAGACTTTTCCGTAGGGCGCCAATTCCACACCCACCTTGCGGCCCTTGAGAAACGGGCGGCCGTAGTCGATGGTGATTTTCTTCCCCTTGAGCGAGACTTCAGCCACGCCGGGCGGGCTGGGACGCTTGCTTTTATCCTCGGGCGGTTGCTGGGCGATCGATAGAGAGACGGAAAGCAGAAGGCAAACGAGGACTCCAACTGTTAAATATTTTCGTGGCATGTTTCGATTCCTTTTCATGATAAAGAGGGCTATGATCTGCCCGTTAGCCGCGTAAAGCCACGGCCGGCGGGCGCGATTTTGGGCCATGTCCCCCGGGGGAAGTCACCAAAGTTCAGCATGCACCCTAGTACCACATGATTCTTCCCATAATTGCCGGGGTCACATAAAGTTATACCTAACTGATCCATAGAAAGAATACTGAAGTGAGGCATGCCATGAAAAAATGTCTGGCGGTATTTGTATCTCTCTGCCTGAGCGCGCTGTGCGCCTCAGCGCAGACTCCGGCTGCAACGCCGCAAGCGGCGCCCGTACACCGGACCACCAAAGCGGTGAACTACCGCCTGCGCGGCGACGCGGTGAAACTGGAGTTCCACGGCACCGAGCTGATGCAGAATGCCTCAGGAGAAGCCAAGGTTACCGGCAAGAAGAGCAACGTGGAAATCGACGCGAAGTTCGAAGGCCTGGATGACCCGACGAAATTTGGCCTGGAATATCTGTCGCTGGTGCTATGGGCCATCTCGCCGGAAGGACGGGCGGTGAACCTGGGCGAACTGGTGAACGACCACAGCAACAGCCACGTGAAGGCGATCACGGACATGCAGACGTTCGGCATGATCGTGACGGCCGAGCCGTACTTTGCGGTGAACCAGCCAGGCAACATGGTGGTGATGGAGAACGTTGTGACCGCGACCACCGTTGGACGCCAGGAAGATATTGAAGCCAAATACGAGCTTCTGGGACGCGGCACATACTCCGCCACCAACACCAAGATTCAGGACGCCATTTTCGGCATCGACCGCAAGACACCGCGCGTGCTGTTTGAAGCGCGCAACGCGGTGCGCATTGCCAATCTGACGGCCGCGGACAAATACGCTCCGTCCATTCTGGCCAAGGCGACCCAGCAATTACGCCAGGCGGAAGAGGCGTACGTCCAGAAGCGCGACAAAAGCGTGATCGAGACGTTGGCGCGTGAAACCGTAGGCACGGCGGAAGAAGCGCGCGTGATGGCGGTGAAACAGAAAGCCGAGGAAGACGCGCAGTTGAAAGCCGCAGCCGACAAGAAAGCGGCGGAGGAGCGCGAAGCCAAAGCGCGCCTGGATGCCGCGAACGAAGCACAGCGACGCAAGGAAGCGGATTTGGCTCGCCAGCAGGCCGAGCAGGCGCGCGCCCAGGCACTGGCTGCCCAGGCCGACGCTGAGCGCATGAAGGCGGAAGCGGAAAAGGCGCGTCAGGACGCGGAGAAGGCCCGTCAGGATGCAGAGCAGGCCCGGGCCGCCGCAGAGGAGCAGAAGCAGGCTCTGGCCGTGGAGGCCGACAAGGCGCGCAAGTCCGCTGAGGAATCGGACCGCCTTCGCCAGCAGGCAGAAAAAGAGAAGGCTGACCTGCGCGCCCAGTTGCTGCAACAGCTCAACACCATCCTGGCCACGCGGGACACGGCTCGCGGCCTTATCGCGAACATGTCTGACGTTCTCTTCAAGACCGGCAGCTTCGAACTTCTATCCGGCGCGCGTGAGCGGCTTGCCAAGGTGAGCGGAATCGTCATCGCCCATCCGGGTCTCAAGCTGGAAGTTGAAGGCCACACCGACAGCGTAGGCGGCGACGACTACAACCAGCAGCTTTCAGAAAAACGCGCCGGCGCGGTGCGCGACTACCTGGCGCAGCAGGGCATTCCTGCCGACTCAATTGTGGCGCGCGGCCTGGGTAAGACGCAGCCTGTCGCGAGCAACGACACCCCGGAAGGAAGGCAGCAGAACCGCCGCGTTGAGCTGGTTCTATCCGGCGACGCGATTGGCATGAAGACCGCCAACGCAGCCTCACCTACGTCCGCTGATAGTCCCAAATAAACAGCGCAGCCAAGAGAGCAAAGAGGCATAACAAAGATTGAGGGACCCAACCGGGTCCCTCTTCTTATTCTTATTTCTTTTTTTCTTGCGATCAGGAGTGGTTAGATCGCAGCCGGGCGGATATCGTCACGCCGTTGCAAAATCTTCGATACTGATTTCAGCACGCCTTCGCGCGAATCTCCGGTCACAAATGAGTTGCCGTCCAGGTCAGGACGGATCCGTCCCATCTGGAGAATGGGCGCTTCCGGCAGGTGATGCCTGATGGCCAGCCCAATAGCTTTTTTCATTCTGGGTTCTACGCTGTCCGCGACCAACACGACGTCAAAATGGTTGGAGTGGCATGCCTGATCCACTTCTTTCAGGCTGCAAGCGGTCCGCACGCTGTAGCCAGCACGCTCCAGCCAGTCCAGACGCATGCGCAGAGCGGGTTCAGTTGCCACAATCAAGAGCAACACAGCGGGGGGAGCTTGTTGAGCCATGAAAACTATTTCCAATTCGCCAAGGGGTAAACGGTAACCATAAATGCCCTGACGTTTTTATTATAGGACATTATTTCCACCTTTTTACTTTCATATATTTAGCAAGCGTCGTAAGGCGGTTCAATTAAAAAGTCCAATAAAAAAACGCGGAAGGCCGATTGTTTCCCCGCGGTCCAGGCGAATCCACGAAAATAAACACAAGTTCCAGGCGGCTTCTAATCCAAAAAATGTCGCCCAGATTTTCTCTCAGGCTTGAAGCAAAACACTTCTCGAATCAGCTAAGCTTTAGCCTCAGGACCCCTTTTATCTTATGGCGAGTACCCCAGGAGCAGGCTCACCTACCGCTTACACGCTGAAGACCATCCTTCAGCACCGGTCTTTCCGGACGCTGTGGCTGGCGCAATTCATCAGCGTCTTCGGTGATTTCCTTGCTTTATTCGGCGTGATCAGCCTTATCACGTTCCGCTGGCACGGAACAGCGGTGCAGGTCACCGCCGTGACCATCTCATACATGCTGCCTCTGGCATTGATCGGGCCGGCAGCGGGCGTCTTTGTCGATCACTGGAACGTGAAGCGCCTCATGATTGCCAGCGACCTGATTCGCGGCGGGCTGGTACTGCTGCTGGTGTTTGTGCATGGAGTTCCGCAGATCTGCGTCCTATTTGCCTTGATGAGCGTGGTCTCCAGTTTTTTTGTTCCCGCACAGTCCATCGCCATCCGGGTTATTGTTCCGCCTGAAGGCTTGCTGGCCGCCAACTCCCTGATGGCGCAGGCATTTTATCTGGTCAGGCTGCTTTCGCCCGCGGCCGCCGGCGCGCTGGTGCAGTGGCTTACTGAGAAATCGTGCTTTTACCTTGATGTGGCCAGCTTCGTCTTTTCGGCGTCCATGATCTCCCGGCTTACCATTGCCCGGCCGGCGCGCGCCTCCAGCGAGAAGACCTTACGCTCACTTACCCAGGATTTTCTCGAAGGCAACCGGTTCATCTTCACCCACGCCGGACTGGCTTTCGTGTTTATCGCGATGGCTGTCGCCATGTTTGTGCTGAGTTCGTTCAGCCCGCTGATCTCGATCTATATTCGCGACTCGCTCGCCGCCGGGCCGCGTCTTTTTGGCGTTATCAGCGCCATGGTGGGGTTGGGCATGATCGCGGGCACGCAGTTCATGACCCGGCTGGCCAAAGACCGGTCAAGAGTTCACGTGGTCCTGAGCGGGCTCTTCTCCCTTGGTGTGGGCGTGGCGTTGCTTGGACTGTTTCACAACATACCGCTGGCCGCGCTTAGCACCTTTACTATGGGCTTTGCCATAGCGTTTGTGTGGGTGCCGGCGCAGACCATGTCACAGCAGGAGACTCCGCCGCCCATGGTTGGACGGGTCAGCAGCACTTTTATGTCGCTGATCTCGGTGGCCCAGGTCCTGGGATTGCTGCTCTCCGGATATCTGGCGCAACGGCTGGGCATCCGGCCATTGTTTATCTCCTGCGCCGGCTTCCTGGCGGTAATTTCCGCGCTCGGATACCTGATGATGCGCGGCCGTCCAGCCGCGACATCCGCCACCCAGACGCCGGCCGAGCAATCGTCCGCCACTTCCAGCGCTCATTAGCGGCATTCACCTGGTGGAAGCCGCGCATTACCCGCATTGTGCTAGCGCGGCCCCGATGGATGGTTGCATTCCGGGTTCGCATGGTTACTTTCGTGACTTGGTGTCCTCACGCTCTTTTCATTACGATTCACTCATTCATTCGTTCCAAACGCGTGGCGAGAAAGCATGGACGACGCCATGCGAACTTCTGAGGAGACTCAAAGTTGAACCCCTATTGGCGCCATGCACGCCACCGTTGGATGCGACCGATGTTTTGCGGCTGTATGCTGGTCGTGTTCTCGTTGCTTTGCTATCAACCGGCTTCCGCGCAGGCCGCCGCGCGCAAGCTCAAACTCCGGGTCGAGCCGCAATATCCTCAGCTGGCCAAGATGAACAACATCAGCGGGTCTGTCCGTGTGGAGTTGGACATCGCTCCTGACGGGAAGGTAAAGAGCGTCAAGGTCCTGGGCGGAAACCCGGTTTTGGTGCAGGCTGTGCTGGCTGCGGTGGTCAAATGGAAATATGAGCCAGCTGCTGAAGAATCAACCGTGGTCGTGAAATCCGATTTCAACCCTTAACATGTGTCTAGCTTCTCTGGTTGGATCTCCACTGCTTTGTCTGGGCCTGGATTGAGAATTAGATCCAGGCCCTTTTTTTCTGTTTCCTACTTTCTTCTTGCGATGGCGCTTTGCAGCCTTAGCGACGAACGCGGGCATTCCATCCGTGTCGTCCTAGGATCATCCGTGGTAAGGTTTTTCTCGGTTATTCGCTCATACGGTGATTTCCATGCAGGATCAATTTTTAGAGGCCGCAATCGAAGAAGCACGCCGGGGAATGCAAGAGGGCGGCATTCCGATTGGCTCGGTCATCGTCCATGGCGGCGTGATCATTGGCCGCGGCCATAACCGCCGCGTACAGAAGAGCAGCGCCATCCTGCACGGTGAAATGGACGCTCTGGAAAACGCCGGACGCCAACCCGCCTCCGTCTATCGCGAATGCACGCTCTACACCACCCTCTCGCCATGCGCCATGTGCTCCGGCGCCATTCTGCTGTACGGGATTCCCCGGGTCATCGTGGGCGAGAACCAGACTTTCTTGGGCGAAGAGGAGCTGTTGCGCTCCCGCGGCGTCTCCGTTGAAGTGGTACAGAATGAGGAGTGCGTCCAGTTGATGCAGGACTTCATCCGCGCCAACGCAAAACTGTGGAACGAAGATATCGGAGTGTAGCCGCAAAACAGCAAGAGTTCACGAGAGACAAGCGGTAACAAGCGCCTATCTTTGGTCTCAAGATGCTTCAGTACTTCCAGCTTTTATCGGCCCCGGCCGGCGCATTCAGCGTAATGTGGTTTGCCATTACCTTTAGCAGTTCCGCCTGGTTTAGCGGCGTCCAGCCATGGCCCTTCATCGGGCGTCCGTACTCAAACGATCCGCCGTACGAGGGATTCGTGGCCCGCCGCAGGAAGTCCTCCAGACGGTACACCGCCAGGTTCAGGTAGAAGTTGTCCATATCGCCACAGTAGAGGTGCAGCTTGCCCACCAGCTTTGGCCCGATCGTTGCCCAGTTCTGCTCCAGGTAATAGCGTAGATCGTAGCCATGGTCGCGCATATAGAGCGCCACGGTGGGGTCGATCTTCCCGCTGGCCTTGTCCCACAGGGGTTTGGGATATCCATCCACGCCTACCGGCCCATAGACGGCCTCCCAGGCCTCAAGCTGCTGGCCGGAGCGCCCATGCGAGCCCAGAACATCCTCCAGCTGACTGAGCTGCCGCAACGTCAGGTCGGTCTGGCCCTCCACCGTACGCTCCAGTGGCCGCTCCGGAATCGGAGGATCGTAGTTCGGCGCCAGGAACGCGCTTACGTCGTTATAGATGTCCACGACGCCGTAGCGGCTGAAATCCACCGGATCGGGATAGAAGGTCCACGTCCCGCCAAAAAACTCCGGATGAAAGACCTGCAACGCCAGCGACTCCCACCCTCCTGTGCTCCCGCCGGTAAGCACGCGCG
>DASTPO010000511.1:0-3131 GCA_035762225.1 Candidatus Angelobacter sp. | reverse complement strand
ACCAGTGAAACAGCTTCCTGCGGTTCGGCTTCGTCCATTCTCACCTGCTGCTCCACGCCGTCGTCTTCGATAATGAAATCTTTGGCTTCCAGGCCGAAGATTAGTTTGCCCGCTGGATCTTTCACTAGAGCAGGCGCTAATACAACTGTGGACTGCGTCCGCAACGATGGGATGGTGTGTTGACCCTGGTCCTGGCTTTGGCGCTGGTCCTGGTCTCCGCCGGCCTGCAGCGCAATGAACATCAGGCTCATGCAGCCGATGGAACGCAGGGCCTTAGGCTTGCGATCGCGCGATGCTTGTGAGGTTTCCCGCCGCGAGTTCAACATCTCTGTATCTCCAGCGCGATTGCCCTCATCCAACTCATTGCCATGAAGACACCCGACCCTCTCCGCCAGCACCTGATCAACCTGCTCACCAAAGGTGAAGCCCACGTCGATCTTGCCGGCACCATCAAGAAGGTCCCCCGCAAGCTGCGCGGCCGCAAGCCTGAAGGCTCGCCGCATACGCCGTGGCAGTTGCTGGAACACATCCGCATTGCGCAGCGGGACATCCTTGAATTCAGCCGGAACGCCCGGCACAAATCGCCCAAGTGGCCTGATGAATACTGGCCCCGGACAGCCACTCCTCCGAATGACAACGCCTGGACCAAGAGCGTGCAGCAGATCCTTGCCGACCTCAAAGCTCTCTGCGCCCTGGTGCGCGATCCGAAACGCGATCTGCTGGCCAAAATCCCCCACGGTGACGGGCAGACCCTGCTGCGTGAAGCCCTGCTGGTGGCCGACCATAACAGCTACCATCTGGGCGAACTGGTGATGCTCCGCCGTATTCTGGAACGCAAATAGGGTGGCGATCTTGCGCCAAAAAGGTTTGTTCCGGCCCGGATTGCTGCTATATCATCCTTCTCTCGGAGATGGATGAATGCGCGTAAAGGTATCTTTGACCGCAGTGGTCGTTGTCGGCTGCGCTCTGGTGGTTCTCTTCGCCGCCGGCAGAAAGAAGGTCCACACACTTCACATCAAGGCCAATTTTGCCGACGTGAACGGATTGCGTCCCGGCGCGCCTGTGGAGCTGGCCGGGGTGGAAGTTGGCCGCGTCACCGGCGTCCGCGTCAATGGTGAGCAACCTCAGAACCCGGTAGAGGTTTCAATGCTCCTGCAGACTCCATACGATGTGAAGCTTCCGTCCGACGCGGTTGTTTCGATAGAAACCGCGGGACTATTGGGCGGGACCATGGCCGTGATTGACATCAAAGGCGCTAGTGGTCCTGTTGCCGCCGACAATGCCACTCTTAAGGCTGTCTCCGCACATGAAGTCACGGCGGTTCAAGTCCTGAATTGTTTGTCGTCCATTTCCGAGCACAAGACCTGCGCCACACCTCAGGCCAAAAGCGAGGTAGCTACCCCTTCCGGCAAAGGCCATTGATCTAACGTGAGCACACACTAAAAAATGGCGACTCCTGCGAGTCGCCGTTTAAACTACTTTGATTTTGACTTTTGCCAGTTGCTAACGGCCCGCGCCCTTCTTCCCAACCATCATCATGCCCGCTCCCGCCGCAATCAGCACCACGCTGACGATGGGTGAAACTTTTTCCTCGTGCCTGGTCTCAATCCCAATCGAAGCGCCTCCAACCTTCATGCCTTCCCGCTCGCTATGCGGGATGGGAATAAACAGTGACGCGATTCCCAGGACCAGCACGACCAATCCGAGCCAAAACAAACCCTTCATGAATTCTCCTTCCGAAGTTGTCTAATCGCCCTTAGGACGCCGCAACTCCGGCTGCTCTGAAGTCAGATGCAGATAGCCACGGGTGTGCCGTTGCGGCAAATAGAAAAGCGGCTCCGTTGGAGCCGCCCTTCTTTCTGTCGTTTGTTATTTGCCGATTCCCGACCTTAGGTTCCTTCACTCCAGCTGGCCAGGTATTCTTCCTGTTCCGCAGTGAGCTTGTCGATCTTGACGCCCATCGACTCCAGCTTCAGCCGCGCCACTTTCTTATCCAGTTCTTCCGGCACGGGGTAAACCTTGCGCTCCAGCGATTTGTGGTTCTTCACCAGATACTCGGCGGAGAGCGCCTGGTTGGCAAAGCTCATGTCCATCACGGACGCCGGATGGCCTTCGGCGGCAGCCAGGTTGATCAGCCGGCCTTCGCCCAGCAGATAAATCTTGCGGCCGTCCTTCATCACGTATTCGTCAACGAAATCGCGCGTCTGGCGTTTGGAAGACGACATCTTCTCCAGCGCTGGGATATCGATCTCCACGTTGAAGTGCCCGGAATTGGCCACCACCGCGCCATTCTTCATGGCGTCAAAGTGCTCGCGGCTCAGCACATTCTTGTTGCCGGTGACGGTCACAAAAATATCGCCGATTCTGGCTGCTTCCGCCATTGACATCACGCGATACCCGTCCATCACTGCTTCAATCGCCTTTGTGGGATCGATTTCGGTGACGATCACGTCGGCGCCCATGCCCCGCGCGCGCGAAGCCAGGCCGCGTCCGCACCATCCGTAACCGGCGACCACGAACTTGGAGCCCGCAATCAGCGAGTTGGTGCAGCGGATCACGCCGTCCATGGTGGACTGGCCGGTGCCGTAGCGATTGTCAAACATGTGCTTGGTGAGCGCGTCATTCACAGCGACGATCGGATAGCGCAGCTGGCCGTCTTTGGCCATTGCGCGCAAGCGGATTACGCCGGTGGTTGTCTCTTCCGTACCCGCGATAATTCCGTCGAGCACGTCCTTGCGTTTGGTCAACGCCACTGACACCAGATCGGCGCCGTCATCCATGGTCATGTGCGGCTTGTGGTCGAGCGCCGAGAGAATGTGCTTGTAGTATGTCTCGTTGTCCTCGCCCTTAATGGCGTGAACCGAGACGTTGTAATCGCGAACCAGTGAAGCCGCCACGTCATCCTGGGTGGAGAGCGGGTTGGAAGCGCACAATACCACTTCGGCGCCGCCATCGCGCAGCGTGATGGCGAGATTTGCCGTCTCGGTGGTCACGTGCAGGCAGGCGGAGATGCGCATGCCTTTCAGCGGCTGGTTCTTGATGAATTCCTTGCGGATGCTTTGCAGCACCGGCATGGATTGGTTGGCCCACTCAATGCGGCGCTTGCCCAGATCGGCCAGATCAATGCTCTT